>JALYUO010000362.1 GCA_030853735.1 Chloroflexota bacterium | reverse complement strand
AGGCAGACCAGCACGGCGCGGGCGGGACCGGGCGGTGGCGGACCGAGCAGCGGGCGGGGGGTGGCCCCGCCGCTATATTCCACGCCCGCTGCGCGCAGCAGCCCGTCGGGGGGCCAGCGACGCACGGCGATATAGAGGGGTCGGCTGCCGGGGCCTTTCCCGCCCAGGCGCACAAAGCGCGGGCTGGCCTCCGGGTCGCCGTCATGGCGGCGTTCCAGTTGCACGCCAGGCGTAATCCGTGTCCCGTCACAGGTGTAGATTTTCATAGGGGATCCTTTCGTACTAGGTGGCGTGGGGGCGGCCGGTAGAACCGGGCGGCGGGGGCGGCCGGCGGCCCTAGGCGGCTTTGGCGGCCATCGGCATAATGAGTTGCGTTGGCCCGTCGCCGCTGGCGGGGCGGAAGATGCCGGGGCGCTGCGGGCCGTTGAGTTCCAGGGCCACCGGCCCGGTGAGGGTGCCGAGCGCCTGCAAGATATAGCCGGCGTGCAACGCGATGGTGGTGGCCGCGCCATCCACCACGGCATCCAGCACGCTCTGGTTGGCGCCCCGCTCGTTGCTTTCGCTATCCACCGTCAGCCCGGCCGCTTCCGCCCCGGCGGGCACCAGGTGCAGCAGGACGAGTTGGTGCTTATCGGCGGTAAAACAGGCGGCCAGGCGCACGGCATCGCGCAAGGCGTGGCCCGGTAGCACCACGCGACTGGCGTGGCTGGTGGGCAGCATGACCCCGTACTTGGGATAGACCCCGTCTACCAGGCGGGTCAGCAGCACCAGCGCGCCGGCGGCAAAGACGACGAAGTTGCCGTTGGCCCCGCGCGTGATGGTCACGGTCGAGACGGTGGGGGAAGGGCCGCTAAAGGGGGCGCCGCCCAGGATGGCGGCCAGATCGTTGAGGGCGGTGGGCGGCACCAGTAGTTGCAGCGGGGCCGTGGGCGGATCGGCAGCGGTGGGCGGATCGGTAGCGGCAGGCGGATCGGCGGAGGCGACCGCGAACGGCAGGGCGAGGCGGCGCTGGGCGAGGCGGAAGCCGTCGGTGGCGACCAGGGTGAGGCTGTCGGGGGCGACCTCCAGCAGCACCGCGCCCAGCACCGGGTTTTTGCCGTCGCCGGCGGCGGCGAAGCTGACGTGCGGAATGCCGTCGCGCAGGGCGGCGATCGGCAGGGTCGCCAGCAAGGTGCCGTCGAGCGCCGGCATGGCGGGAAAGTCGGCCAGGGGGCCGCTGCGGATGGTGGCGCTGGTATGGCCGCCGCTGAGCGCGACCGTGTCGGGGTGGGCGGGGTCGGTGGTTAGCGTGAGGGTGCCGGTGGGCACCGCGCCGACAAACTCGGTGAACAGGCGGGCGGGCAGCAGGCATTGGCCGTCGCCGTCGTGCTGGGTGACCGGCAGGGTGTAGCGAATGACGGTGCGGGTGTCGGTGGCCGTCAGTTGCAGCTGCCCGGCCGTGATGTGCAGGTGGATCTGGGTGAGCGCCGGTTGGCTGGTGCCGCCGGCGACGGCGCGACCGACGATCTGTAGACCCCGCGCCAGCAGATCCTGGCTGAGTGTGACTTTCATGCGGATTCTCCTTGAGGGGGTAGGGTAGCGCGCTGGGCGCGGACGCGCAGCGCCCAGCGGCGGGCGGCGCGCCGGCGGATCGGGTGCGCTTGGACTACTGCGCTGCTACTGAGGACTAGCGGCCAGTAGCCGTCGCCGGCGCGGTAGAGCGCCGTTTGCAGGCGGATCGCGGCCTGCACCGCTACGAGGGGATTGGTGTGTTGTGACCACTCCTGTGGGTAGCGGGGAGTGCCGTCGGCGTGCTGCACATACGCCAGCGCGTCGGGGCTGATCGCTTCGACCCCGACGGCGATCTCGATCCGCCGGCGGCCACTAGGCCAGTCGTGTTGGCGGGTGACGATATATGGTAGGGGAGCTTCAGGGGTAAGGTTCGTCATGCGTCCTCTCCTGGGGGTTCGGCAGCGGACGTAAGGCGGAGTACGATTAAGGAGTCGCCCGGTGCATCGGTTATGATCCAGGTGTGATCGGGGTCCGTAGGGCCGCTGATGACCTGGAGCGCACAATAGGTATCATGGTGGTTTTGCCAGATGTTCAGCCAGCGGTCGCTGCCGTTAGTACAGATCCATTGTTCCACGTCTGCATCCGCCTCCAGGGGGATCGATTCCTGGGCGGAGAGACACCGGTAGGTTACATGGGTTGCTTCGCGACTGTCGGCCTCCTCGCGGACTTTCGCATCCACAAAGGCCGGCCAGATCGCCGGGGGAGTCGGCTGGCGGAGGTCGATAATCATTGGGGTTGATCTCCTCTAGGTGGTGGCGCGGGTCCACGCCGTCAAGTCGGTGCGGATGGTGGCGGTTGGTTCGTGGACGACCGTGACCTCCGGCACGGCCAATTGGCGGGCGACGGCCTCAAAGCGGGCGATATCGAGCGTGAGCACGGCCGGCATATGGCGCTGCGCCCAGGCCGTTACCTGCGCGCGGTCATACTCCAGGCGGGTGGTGAGGCGCACGCCCAGCGCCGGGTGGGGACGTTTGCTGCCGGTGGCGGCGTAGGCGGCCAGGGTCGCGACGCGCAGCCTCTCTTCGGCGCTCGCTTGGGCGCTGCGGGCCGCGCTAACCGCCTGGAGCAGATCGGCGTTGGCCTGCTCCCAGGCGCTGCGGGCGGTGGCGAGGGTGGTTTGGGCCTGGGTCGTTGCCACGCGGGCGGTAGCGACCGTCTGGACCAGCTGGGGCAGATTGGGGATCGAAGACATAACGGGTTCCTTTGCGGGCCGGCCTTAGCCGGGGGGATAGCGACAGATGTTGTGGACGATACGTTGGACTTCGGCGACCGGCAGCGGGGGTGTGCAGCGGCTGGTGTTTTCGACCAGCAGCGCGGCCAGGATCGCGGCGGGACTGAAATTACGGCGGCGCATGGTGCCGGCTAGACTGAGCAGGGTGGTGTTGCGTTGCCCGGTTGGGATCACGGCCGGTAGCAGTGCCGCCGTCCGTTCCGACTGGGGGGGGCGGGTGGCCGACCCAGCGCGGGTCAAGGTGTGGATCAGTGCGTCCGGTAGCGGCAGCAGCGCACACTCCCAAGGCGACTGGCCGCGTACCCAGCGGTAGGGCCGGCCCAGCGGATGCACGCTGGGCGTGACGACCAGGTAGCCGCCGTCGCCGCGCACATCCACGCCGGGGGCGAGGCGGGCGCTGCTGTTGCGGATTTCACAATCGGGCGGCACGCGCAGTAAGAGAT
>JALYUO010000294.1 GCA_030853735.1 Chloroflexota bacterium | reverse complement strand
TGAGCCACAGCGAATTGCCGGTTGATTTCAGCGGTGGCCTGCGCGGCAGCAGCGGTTGCGGCCTGGGCCACAGCGAATTGCCGGTTGATTTCAGCGGTAGCCCGCGCCTGCACTGCGGCCTGAGCAGCCTGAGTGGCCTGGGCGGCGTTGCTACCGGCAATTAGGGCCGCCCAAGCTAGCACTACCCCCATGAGCAGCGCGAACAGCGCCCCCGCGGTAAGGAGCCGACCGTTGCGGCGGTAGGCATTGTGGGCACTAGCGACCAAGAAGGCATCCTCACCGGCGGCTACCGCATCCGACTGTGCAAGGGCCCAATGCTGGGCCGTCCGCAGTTCACTGCCCTGTAACAACAAGCGGTCCGGTCGATTCTGTGCAGCCCACAGGCGGGCTTGCTGTTGCCAAGCAGTCAGGTGCGTTTGCCGCCAGCGGGCGTTATCAACGCGCACGGGGTTGATCAGCCGATCATGCGCCAATTCGTACCAGGTCGCGCCACGCCGCTCCTCAGCCCGTACCAAATGAGCCGCGACCAGCCCTTGCACCGCCCCGTCCGGCAAGCCGCCGCTGCTATCCTTGCCCCGCAGCACCTGACCGCGAATGCCGCTCGCCGTGATCAGTTGTTCTTCGCACCAATCGCGGATGCGCCGTTCGGAGACGGCAGCCGTGGCAACCGCCGCGACTTGCGTAGCGTAGTACGTCGCCAGCGCCGTGCTCACCTCGCCCACCCCAACGAGATCGGCTTCCGTGATCACGGTCGCGTTGGGCGCTAAACCCTCCCATAGGCTGCGGCAGACCACTTGCAACTGCACCGGTTCCACCCACGGCCCCGGTTGCGCGGCAGTCGTCCCGTCGGGGCGCTGCACCTGCACCTGCCGCAAGTCTTCCACCAGCCGGGTCGCGGCCGCGTCGGTGCAATCCACCCCCGCCGTATGGGCCGGCTCCTGGATCGCTTGGCGGGCGGCAAGCGGTCCCAGTAAGTCCAACCGGAAGACCGTCGCCAAGCCACCCGGCAAGGCGTTGCGGTAGGGATCCAGCCCAGCTAGGTAGTCTTCGCGCAAGGCAAACAGCGCCCAGCGCCGCCGGTCGCGCAGCGCATCGCCCAGGCCAGCAAAAAACGTTGCCTTCGCCGCCCCATCGGTTGGGTCCAGCGTCAGCACTTCCTCAAACTGGTCAAAGATCAACACCTCGTCGGCGGCTCCGTCCGCCGCCGTGCGTCCATCTAAGTAGGTCGCCAAGTCCAGCACGGCCAACGCGGCCAACGGCAATTGCTCGGCGGCGGGCCGATCCCCCTCCAGGGCTAGCAACACGCTCAATGTGTAGCGGTTGGCCGCCGGCGGCACACCCTCGGCCGGCCGGGTGCCCACGCGCACCACCGGGCGCACGCGAAACCGCCGCCGCCTCAATTCCGGCAGCAGCGCCGCCTGGATCAGCGAGCTTTTGCCCGCCCCTGATGGCGCATAGAACAGCACCAACCGCTCGGCAATCAGTAGGTTGCGTAACTCGGCCACTTCGCGCGTGCGCCCATAGAGCCGCTCACCCGCTTGGTAAGCGCGCGGTCCCACGTAGGGGTTGGCACGCGACGTTACAACAGCCATCAAATACCCTCCCCCGCTTGGTAGCGCAGCCAATTGGCCTGGAAGTCCTCGAGGAACTGCTCTACCCGGCCCCAGTAGATCGTCACGTCCGCTGAATTAAAGTAGCGCTCCAAATAGCTGCGCGCCCGTGCCGGGTCCGTTGTGCTCGCGCCGGCAGGGTCCAACTGCGCGGCCACATGGGTGTATTGACTGCGCCGGGCGGGTGCCCCCTGGCCGATAATACTGCGGAACAGCACGCGAAATCCCCAATCGTCTAGCTGAAAGCCCAGGAAGAGCAGCGCACTGTCGGCCAGCGCCGCGCGCACCGCCGATGGCACCAGCCGGATCAAGCGGGTCACACCGACCAAGTAATCAAAGTAGTCGTCTTCGGTCAACACCAGCGAAAAGGGTTTGTTGAGCCGCCCGAAGAGGTGGTAGACCAGCGGCTGGGCAGCGGTCGGCTGGTAGTCCGGCGCGCTCTCGTAGACCGACGGCGGCCAGCGGTCATCGTCGCGCCAGCGGCAGAGTTCCACCTGCGGCGCTTTGCCGGCGGCGCGCAATGCCTCAGCCAGCAGGTTGTCGGGATTGGCGGTGATGTAGATGGGCAGCGGCAACGCGGCCAGCAGCCGATAGGGATCGGCGGGGTTGGGGCCGCCCTGCACGGCAGCCACCGCCTGTAGCAACTCATCGGACGAAGCATTGCGATCCAGGTTCGGGATCAGGTGCCCATAGCGCTGCAAGAGTTCGCCGGTCAGATACTTGCGGAACTCGTTGCGTGGGGTGTTCTGCCCTTCGACGGTCGCCACAAACTGGGCCACCTGCGGCAGATCCTCCTGACCCGCCACCAACGGGAAGTGGTAGCTTTGCGCCCAGCGCCGCGCCATCGCACGGGACGACCCCAGCAGCGGCTCCAACAACCCCGGCCCCAAAATGGGCGTACACTGTGCGCTCTCCAGATCGTTGAGCAGGGCACGCCACTTGGGGAAGGTATCATGCGCCGCACTGGCGGGCAGGATCAGCAGCGGTGGGCTGCGCGGCGGAGCCGCCGGGTCGCTGCTCAATTGGCTGACGAAGGCTTTGAGTTTGGGATTATCGGGATTGGTGTTTTGCGCGCCCTGGATCAGCCGGTACAGTTGGCCGTGCGCTTCAGCCCAATCAATCAGCTCCAGCATCATCGCGCTGACCGTACTGCTCTTCACCAGCGACTGGAGATTTTGTTCCAGTTCAAAGCGCACCAATAGGCGCAGATCCTCCACCTGGGGAAACGCCGCAAGTAGCGCCTCATGCAATTGGCGCATCTGGGGGCCGGTCAGGGCTTCAAGCACAGCAGCCTCCTCACTACAACAATTGCTACGATGCCTGCATTATAGCACAACCGGAAATATCTTCGTCATCACGACTCCTTGGATTCATCAGTCGGCGGCCGTCAGTCGGCGGTGTGCTGCGCTTGCGGGCTGGAATCAGCTATCCCAGGCGGGTTGTATGCAGTATAATACAAGCGGGCGGATGCTGCATCAGGCTAGTAGCGTAGATCGCCCAGAAGTAGCTGTAGGGCCGCAATTCCTTGTGGGACGGGGCGTGTTGTAGGGCCGCAATTCATTGCGGGACGTATTGCAAGCACGGAAGGGGAACCCAGCCATGACGATCCGCGAACAAATCCAGGCGGACATAGATCGTCTGGACCCGGCCCAACTAGACGAACTGCACGGCCTAGTGCAGCAGTTGTTGCACAAACAGCCACCGACTCGACCCCTGAGTATTTCGAAAAAACTCCAACGCATTCAGAGTCGAGGGGCCGGCGGATTTGTCCACCAACTTTGAGCGTTACATGGGCGGAGACACTGTGACGAACCAGATATTCGCTGAGTAGGGTCTCAACGCTCATTTAGCCCGTTCCCGTCCCCCCGCGCACGCCGTGCGCTGCTACAACTGTCAATCTCCCCTGGTCGCTTCCCGTCCCCACCCCGCGCACGCCGTGCGCTGCTACAGAGATGACTCGATTCTTTCGTCGTTCTTCGTGATCCTTCGTGTTCTTCGTGGATCAATCATTGCGTCGTTTTCCCTAGCCCAACGACGGTAGCCGGTAGAGGAAGCCGGGGCCACCCTGGTAGAGGCCGCCGTCTACGTTCACGCACAAGCCGTCGGCATAGAGGCGCGGGGTCGTCACATCCGTCGGTTCTTGCCCGGTCCCATCGCTGATCGGCGTGTGGCCGTGAATGATTTGCCGGCCGCCGAACTGCGCGAGATAGGCGGCGGCTTGCTGGATCCCCACCCCATCGCCTTTGCTGAACAGGTTACGCCCCGCAAAGGCCGCCAGCAGCCGGTCATAGGCCACCGGATCGGTGCCCGCCAGCGTGCCGGCAACGGCGGCATTCACCGCCGCCACCGACCCGCCCAGGCGCGCATAGATCGGCGAGTCGGCGTGGATCAGCAGGCGGTCGGCCACCAGCGCCATCGCCGGCAGGCGGCTGATCCACGCCGTATAGCGGGCGGTCAACCCGTCGAGATCAGCGGGTTCGCCCCCGTTGACCTGCCAGCATTCCAGAAAGGTGCCGCCCCCGCCGGAGCGCGCCGGGCCACAGCGTTGGGCGGCCAGGATCAAGATCTCGTGATTGCCCAGCAGCGCGCCGACCGTGCCGCCGGCCGCCGCCGCTTCCCGCTGCAAGCGCATCACCAGATCCACCACGCCCAGGCCCGCCGGTCCCCGGTCGAAGAAATCGCCCAGGAACCAGAGCGTCGCCGTGCCGCCGCGCCACAGTGGGCGCTCGGTCCAGAGGCCGTCGGGATCGATCAGGCCCGCGTCTTGCAACAACTGGGTGAGGCGGGCCAGTTGCCCATGCACATCGCCCATCACATAAACGGCCGACTCAGCTGCCGGCGCAGGGGCCACTAGCACGCGGCATCCGCCTCATGCGGATCGATCACCACCGTGCCCGCACCCACCGCATCACCGACCGGCAACGCAGACTCGCCCGCAACAGCACCTCCATCAGTAGCCGGAGGCGCACTGGCCCCTGGCCCCTGGCCCCGGGTCCCCGGCCCCCGCCCCTGGTCGCTGGTCACGGTCGCCATGTAGGCGGCGAGTTGGCGGGCCGTCTCGGCGGCATCCCAGCCTAGCTCGGCGGCCATGCGGGCGGCCACCGCCGGCGCGCAATGCCCGCCGCCATGCCAGTCTTCCAGCGCGATGCGTGTGCGGCGGGCCAGCACATCGGCCAGCGTCAGCGCCATCTCATAGCGACAGGCGTAGACCACCTCGGCCAGCAGATAGGGCAAATCGGCCACGATCCGTGCGCCCAGCGCCGGCTCGGCCGCGATCAGGCTGATCACCGTGCGAAGGTTGCCGCCGTAGCTGCTCAGGCGGCGCACCTGATCAGGAGCCAAGTTAAAGCGGCGAGTCAGGCCGGGTAGGTCGCCTTCGGTGCTGGGCCAATCGTCCGCGCCTTCCAGCGGCAGGTGCTGGGTCGGGTGCGCGGGCCGCTTGTGGCCGCCTTTGCGATCCACCAGATCCAGCGTGTCTTGCGCCATGCGCCGGTAGGTCGTCAGTTTGCCGCCGACTACCGTGATCAGCCCGCCCGCGCCCTCGATGACGGCGTGGGTGCGCGACAGCTTGGCCGTCGCGCCCGCCGCCTTCGCGCTGACCAGTGGGCGGTAGCCGGCCCAGGTGCTGATGATGTCACGCTCGGTCAGGTGGCAGTTCATGTAGCGATTGACGTGGCGCAGCAGGTACTCCACATCGGCCGGCTCCGCTGCGGGCCGGTCAATATCGCCGCCCACGGTATCGGTGGTGCCCACCGTGATGCGCGGCCCCCACGGCACCAGGAACAGCAGCCGGCCATCGTCGGTTTCGGGCAAAACCACGGCATCGCGGCCCAGGCGCAGCGCGTGGCGCGGAACGGTCAGGTGGACCCCTTTGGCCGGTTGCACCTGGATCTGCGGCTCGCCGCCCGCCAGCGCCTCGATGCGCCCGGCGAACACGCCGCCGGCGTTGATGACGTGTTGGGCGCGGATGGTCAGCGTTTCGCCGCTCAGGTGGTCCTGCACCGTGGCCTCGGTGATCTGGCCGGCGGTACAGGTGAAGCCGGTGACTTCGGTGTAATTCGTGACCAGCGCGCCGCGCAAGGCCGCCGTCCGCATCACGGTCGTGGTCAGGCGTGTATCATCGGTCTGGCCGTCGTAATAGATGAAGGCATCGCGCAGCCCTGCGGGTTTGAGGCAGGGCACGAGCCGCAGCGCCGCCGCCGGCGTGATGCGCCGGTGCCGCCGAATGCCCAGCCGCCCCGACAGCCAATCATAGAGGTACAGCCCGGCTTGCAGCATCACGCTCATGCCGATGCCGAAGGGCAGCACCAACGGCAGCCCTAGCGGGCGCTTGGCATCGGCGTAGAGCGGCAATAGGAAGCCGATGGGCTGCACCAGGAACGGTGCGTTGCGCGTCAGCAGCCCGCGCTCGACCAACGCCTCGCGCACCAGGGCAAAATCGTACTGCGGCAGGTAGCGGATGCCGCCATGTACCAGCTTAGTAGATTTGCTGCTGGTGCCGCTGGCAAAGTCGCCTTTCTCCACCAAGCCCACGCGGTAGCCGCGCGCCGCCGCATCCAACGCCACGCCGCAGCCGGTAATCCCGCCGCCCACCACCAGGATGTCCACGCCCTCCGCCGCCATGCGGCGCAAGTGCGCGCTCCGTTGGGCCGGGCCAAGCTTTTCCATGTCAATACTCCTAAAGTGCGTAAGTAACTAGCGCGCAACGTCAAACGGTGGTTGCGGCGCGCCAAACTCTTGCAGGAGCGGCGTGAGTCGCGCACACAGCGCGGCATCCCAGGCCGCCAATTCGCGGATAAAACAGGCCGTTGCGGCCGCGAGCGCCCGGCGTAACTCTGCCGCATCCAGTGCGCGGACGAGCGTCGCGGCGAGCGTCGCGGTCACATCGGGCGGAAGGCGATCCACGCCCCGTGCGTAGAAGGCATCTTCGCCCAGGCGGAGGCAGGCGAGGGCGATTGCTTGATCGCGGAGCGCAGCGATCCAGTAGGCCGCCCGCCACGGTTTGTCGCGCTCAATAGACGAGCGGGCGTGCAGAACGTGGTGCCAGCCCAGGCCGATCAGGTACTGTGCGTCGGGCTGTGGTGCCGGCTCCAATTGCCGGCT
Source organism: Chloroflexota bacterium (assembly GCA_030853735.1). Taxonomy (GTDB): domain Bacteria; phylum Chloroflexota; class Chloroflexia; order QHBQ01; family JAICKM01; genus JAICKM01. The sequence continues at coordinate 2,008 of JALYUO010000294.1, read as the reverse complement.
GGGGCCAAAGAGGAGGCGGAACTGCGGCCCACGGGCACCAAAGTCCCCCTGCGGCGTTACCGCCACGTCCATTTGCAGGCCCGTGGGCAGGAGGAACACCCGGTAGATACTCGGCCCGCTCCGCAGATCCCAATGGTGCAGCGCGCCCAGTTCGCGGCGGAATAGCGCCGTCCAGTCGGCCAACACCGCCTCGATGCGGATACCGTCCGCGATGCCGAAGGCGAGGTCAATATCCGACCAAGCATCCGCCGCCCCCACCGCTGCGGAGCCGGTGAGCGCCCCCGCCGTGACCCGTGGGTCGCTCCGCGCCCAGTCCAGCACACGATCCCGTACCGCGTCGCGTTGCTCCGTCGTAAACATAGGTGCCCCCAAACTAGGTTGCAGATCGGGTAACGGTGAGCGCCAAATAGTGCAATCGGCCGTAGTACGCCACATCGAATAGCTGCGCGTAATCCGTCCCATGCAAGGCATAACTCTTTCAGAAAAAGCTTCAGACTGGAGGGTGACCAAGGATCGAGGATGCCGTATCTTGCGGCTAGAACTAAAACCCACGCACAGAAGGTACCCTCATGGCTCTGAGCATACACTTTACGAGCGGCACCGTCAAGGACGTGGCCGCCGCTTGGCACCGGGCGGTCCAGCGCGGCGATCCGCACCCGCTCACCCGCATGACCGCGCTGCGCCTGCGGGGTGCGCCGCTCGCCCCCGCAAGTCGCGGCGTGTGTCCAGTGCGCCACGTCCACGGTCTCTGCCTGGGTCACAGCCTTTCTGGTGCGTGGCGTGCCGGCTGGACCTACCGGCGCAGCCCTGGTCGCCCGCCGAAGCTGATCACGGCGCAAAAAGCCCAGTTGCAGCCCCTGTTAGACGCGGGCCGCAAGCCGCCGGCTACACGACGGGCGCGTGGTCCCATCCGCAGGTCCCGACGTTGATCCAGCAGCAGTGCGGGGTCTGGTATAATGTCTATTACAGGAGTACCTTGCGCGCTTCGAGGAGTTAGTCAACCGAATGGAAACGCGGCGGGCGCAGTTACGCGACGCACAGCGGGTGCCGCGCCTGCTGGGCCGCCCGCTGGACAGCGTGGTAAGCCGCCAAATCTACACTGCGTAGTCTGAACCTTTTTCTGAAATACTATAGCTTAGACGGTCAATCGAAGGAGAGCCACCATGAGCCACGCCTACCAAGTCGCGCCCCTGACCGACCGAGAGCAGTTAGCCCAATGGTATATATTGGACGCAGCCGGCGAAGCAGCAGCCTTCCTGGACACGCACCCTGCGCTCACGCCCCTGCTGCTCGAAGCGTATCCGGTGCTGGTGCAACACTTCCCGCAGGGCCGAATGTCGCTCTGCGTCACCCATGATCCCGAAGGCTGGGACTGGTCGGAGCTAGTCGCCGCCATCAATCCAGGTTGCGAACCCACCGAGGCACTCCAACGTTATCAAGCGTTTAAGCAAGAATGGTGGTTCGACAACAGGCGGTCAGATCCGGGAGACTTCTTCTTCCATATTGACTACAGCGATGAGTTTTAATTGGGCTGAGTATTTAGATGTCGCGTATGAACTGGTCGGCATCACAGTAAAGCATCCTGCGGGACAGGAAGCACATCAACGTGCGGCGATAAGCCGTGCCTATTACGCTGCATACAAAACGGCACTGAATGTGGCAAAAAGCAGGGATCGCTACGTTGCACCCACTAACGCTGGGGTACATCGTCAGTTGATTGATCATTTTGCTAACAGCACCGACGTGAGTCGGCAGGATATAGCCAGAGATTTGAAAGAATTGCTTGAGTTCCGCCGAGCAGCCGATTACAATGACTTTATGGCCCCACGGGTGCTTGCGCGCAACACAACAATCGGCCTGCAACTAGCCACCCACTTGCTCGCCAAGCTGGCCCGACTATAACGCGAGAGGAGAGCCACCATGAGCCACGCCTACCAAGTCGCGCCCCTGACCGACCGAGAGCAGTTAGCCCAATGGTATATATTGGACGCAGCCGGCGAAGCAGCAG
>JALYUO010000281.1 GCA_030853735.1 Chloroflexota bacterium | reverse complement strand
CCATTGGGCGGCGAATGTGCGGGCGAACACCGACACCACGACCTATGCCCAGCAAGAGCCGGCCCTGGCCGTCAATCCATTGAACCCGCTCAACATCGTGGTCGCGCAAAAGGACGAGCGGCGTGCGCCCGCGCCGGCCACCGCCACCAAAGAAGTGTGGATCGAAACCTCCACCGATGGGGGGCAAACCTGGCCGGTAAATGTCTTTATCCCGATGCCGGATAACACCCTGCCCCAGCAGAGTGATGCCGTCGTCACCTTCAGCGACAACAACATGGTGTTTGTGACGATCATCGGCTACAGCCAGAGCGGCAGTGCGGGCAATGCGGTGCTGGTGGCTCGCTCCAACGACGGCGGCCTGACCTGGCCCACCCCGGCGGTGAACGTGGACCTCGGCCAGGGCGGCGCTGATAAAGAATGGACAGCCATTGACCTCAATCCGGCCAGCCCATTCTATCACCGCCTCTACGTCACCTGGACTAACTTTGCCGCCGGTCCGCAGTTCATCGAAAAATGGTCCAGCGACAACGGCGTAACCTGGAACCCGCAACCCGGCACCAGCTACACTACCGTGAGCTTCGGCAGCTACGACGCGGGGCAATTCTCCATGCCGGTCGTGCTGCCCAACGGCAATGTGATCGCGACCTGGGATCCGGGCGGACTGCTGGCGGTCGGCAAGTCCACCGACGGCGGGCAAAGTTTCATTAACCCGAATACCACTGCCGTCAATATCACCGAAGTCAACACGGTACCCGGTGCCAACTGGCGCTTAAACACCATCCCGGCGACCGCCGCGAGTGCCGGCGGCACGCTGGTCAGCGTGTGGGCCGATGGGCGCAACGGCAAAGACGACATCTACTCCACCCGCTCGACCGACGGCGGCACCACCTGGAGCGCCGCTAGCCGCGTGGCCCATAATACGGCCGGCTCCAGCTATCAGGTCGAACCCTGGGTCTCGGTCGCGCCCAACGGCCGCTTTGATGCCATTTGGTATGATGACCGCAACAATATCGGCACCCCCAATACGTTTGATATTTTCGCCAGCCACTCGACTGACGGCGGGGCCACTTGGAGCGGCCCCGATGAGCAGGTCAGTGATGCGGCGACCAACCTGAACCTCGCCATCCCCGCCGGTCCCGGCTGGAATAATGCCGCCGGCGACTACATCGGCGTGGCTTCGGCGAACACTGCCGCCTATGGTGCTTGGACCGACACGCGCAGCGGCACCAATGAGGACATCTACACCTCGCGCTACACGCCACCCGCCGTAGGCACCGCTACGCCCACGGCCACCGGCACCCTGCCGACCGCGACGCGCACGAGTACCGCGACGCAAACGGCGACGGCGACCGCGACGGCGACCGCGACGGCGACCGCAAACCCCTGCTTGATCTACGCGGTTACCGCCGGCACGGGCACGATTGTGCCGGGCACAGTCAACACGGGCAACGCTTGTGACGACTGCACGACCACCATCATGCTGCCCTTCCCGGTCAGCCTCTATGGGCAGACCTACACCACGGCCGCCGTCAGTTCCAACGGCCAACTCGACTTTGGCGCACCCGACATCGGCTACCTCAACACCTGCTTGCCCGATGCCGCCACCACCTACGCCATCTTCCCCTACTGGGACGATCAGCGCACCGATGTGGGCACCGGCGTGGGCGTTTTCACCGCCACAGTCGGCAACACCTTCTACATTGAATGGCGCACGACGCTGTTCGGCAGTGGCACGCCGGAGGACTATGAAGTGGTGCTGACGCAAGGCAGCCCCAACTTCCAGATCGTCTACGGGCCGACCATCACCGACACGGCCGGCGAGACCATCGGCGTGCAAGATGCGGGCCTCAACACGTTCACCCAGTACAAGTGCAACACGGCCAGTCCGCCGATCACTGCCGGGCTGCAACTGAACTTCAGCGTGAACTGCGCCACGGCCACGGCCACCACCACGCCCCCGACCAGCACCACCACCACCGTGCCGGTCAACACCAGCACGGCCACTACAGTGCCCAGCATCACCAGCACGGCGACCACCGTGCCGAACACTAGCACCGCCACCAGCGTGCCCAGCACCACCAGCACCGCCACCAGCGTGCCAAGCGACACTAGCACCGCCACCAGCGTGCCGACCAACACCAGCACGGCCACCACCGTGCCGAACACCAGCACCGCCACTAGCGTGCCCGCGAACACCAGCACCGCCACTAGCGTGCCGACCAACACCAGCACCGCCACCAGCGTGCCGAGCGCCACGCGCACCGCTGTGCCGACCGACACGCCCTGCGCGATCCGCTTCACCGACGTGACCGACCCGACAGCCTACTACTACCAAGGCGTGTACTACCTGGCCTGTCATGGCGTGATCAGTGGCTACAGTGACGGCACGTATCGGCCGTTCAACAACACGACGCGCGGCCAGATGACCAAGATTGTCACCCTGGCCTTCAACCTGGCGCTCGTGACCCCGCCGCCGGCGGACAGCCGCACCTTCACCGATGTCACGCCCGACAACGTCTTCTATCAGTTGATCGAGACGGCGGCGGCGCGCCAAATCGTGAGCGGCTATAGTTGTGGCGGCGTGAACGCGCAGACGGGCGCGGCGGAACCCTGCGATAGCGCGCGCCGGCCCTACTTCCGCCCCAGCAACTTCGTGACGCGCGGCCAGTTGGCGAAGATCGTGGTCTTGGGCGCGGCCTTCCCCTTGATCAACCCAGCGACCCCGACCTTCAGCGATGTGCCCCGGACCGACGTGTTCTATCCGTCCATCGAGACGGCGGTCTGCCACGGCATCATCACAGGCTACAGTGATCAGACCTTCCGCCCCAGCAACTATGCCTTCCGTGGCCAAATCGCCAAGATCGTCTATTTGGCGGTGACCAACCCGCAGGCGACCTGCGCGGCGGCTCCGGCCCTGCGCTAGGGCGCTATGCGCCTGCCGGGGGTAGCATCAATCTCTGTTGCTGCCCCCG
>JALYUO010000333.1 GCA_030853735.1 Chloroflexota bacterium | reverse complement strand
CCCGGAAAGTCGCCGGCGACCCCTGCAAGGCAAACGCCCAGTAGCCGAAATGATCCGCCTCCCCGCTGCCGCCGCTGCGGTAGACATCCAGCACCACGCGGTCGGCCTGCCGCGCGGCGGCGCGCGTATCCACCCAGCGCACGGTTGTCTCTACCGCGCTGCCCTGCGCCCGACTGGTCACATCCAACATCAGCACATCGGCCAGCCGAGGCGTAACCGAACTGAGACCGTTGGATCCCGCCCGCAACGTCGCCCAGCGCACCGCCATATCCCCCGGCAGCGTATCGGCAGCCACCAGCAGGCCCGCCGGCACGCTGATCGGGACCGTGATCGCGTGCAGACCCGGCTTCAGCGGTATAAAGGTCGGGATATTCGCCCCCTGTACCGTGAGCGTGGCTGTGGTGAAGCTGGCGACTCCCAGTTCCAACGTATACGGCAGGGGCGTGGTAAGCGCCGACGGCGTAGTAGATGTCAGAACCAGACTGTCGGTAAGTACCTGCAAGGCCCAAGGCTGATCCACAGCAAGTGCGGGATAATCGCCACGCCCATCCCAGTTGCGCGTGGCGATCAGATCCGGCGGCGCGTGGTAGAGCGCCAGCAGGGTGTTCGTCCAGGCGCGGTCGCGGGGCCGGTAGCCGTAGAGATCGGGCAGTTCGCGCAGCGGCAACACGCCCCAGGTATACACGCCGCCGGGTTTGGCCCGGTCCCAGGCGCTGTTGGCGGTGTGAAAGGTGCCGTAGAGGGTGCTGTCGCGCAGAAAATAGGCCAGCAGCCCGTTGAACAGGCGACCGGGCATCAGGCGGCTGTTGCTCACGAACACCGCGTCGCCCGGCGGAATGTAGTCGCGCACGGCGGCGGCTTCGACCATCGCACGGCCATAGCGCAGCGGCCAGTGGTATTGCCAGAGCAGGCCACCTAGTGTTAGCCCCCCAGCCAGCAAAGGCAACGCCGCCACACCCCAGGCCAACCGCCACCCGTCGAACGGTCGCCGGCCCCGCCACTCGCCCAACAGTGCCAGCCCGCCGACCACCGCCCCGACCAGCACAAAGGCGACAAACGATTGCGCCTTGAACCAGCCATACACATAGTCCAGCGGGCGCAGGAACAAGCCCAGATAGATCAGCCCACCAGCCAGAGTCGCCGCCGCCACCGGATCGCGCCGGCCCGTGCGCGCCGCCCAGCCGACCATCAGCGCCGCGCACAGCAGCCCCGCCACTAGGATCAGCCCATTGTAGCCCGTCACCAGCCGCGCCAGGCCGGCCTGCCCTGCCCCCGCGCTGAACGGTACGCGGAATGACAACGACAGCCCCAGCGCATCGGTCGGCGCGGTAAAGGTGGTCAACCCCAGGCCGGGGGTCTGCTCCCGGTACTGGCTCAGGAAGCCGGCACTCATCGCCTGGGCCACCGCGCTCAGGATCAGCGTCCCTACGCCCACGCCCAGCGCCGCTCCCACGACGCGCCGCCACTGCCGCCGCTCCGTCACCAAGATCGCCAGCCCGCCCAGCCCCACCAGCGCCGCCCACGCCGTCAGCGCCGGGTGGTAGCTCACCGCCAGCGCCGCCGTGACCAGCGCGGCGTATGCGGTAGTGTTGAGTGTTGAGTGTTGAGTGTTGAGTGTTGAGGGGGATCGTCCGTCGCCGCTTGCCACTTCAGGGAAAGGGGTTGGGGGGAGTATTCCGTCTTCTCCCCCTCCCTTCGTAGGGGAGGGGGTTGGGGGGAGAGGTCGGAGAGCCAGCAGCGTGGCCGCCACCGCCAGGGGCAGCAGGCCCAGGCTGGGCACCTGCATCCCGAAGGTATTGTAGGTGATCCAAAGCAGGAAGGGGTGCAGACCCAGCAGCCCGGCGGCGAGCACGGCGCGGCGGGCGGGCCAGGTCCAGGCGCTGCGGAAAAAGAAATAGCCGGCGGGCACGGCCAGGGCACGCAGCAAGGCCAGGATCGGCGACAGCGCAGCCAGACTCGACAGGCCACTCAGCCAGCCCGCCGCCGCGTGAAAATAGCTGAACCCATGCGTGCGCCCGCTATAAGGCGGCACTAGCAGCGTGTGCAATAGCGGATTGCCCGGCGCGGCGGCTAGGGCCGGCTGGGCGTGCGCCCGCAAGTAGTCGCCCAGCGCCAGATAAATCTCGCCGTCCCAGTTCTCGCCGATGATCGTGGAATAGCCGTAGGCCCAGAGCGGCAGCACGCCCAGCACGAACACCGCCGCCGTCAATCCGATGATGGCCCAGCCAACCCGACTGGGGCGCGACCACCCCCGCGCCCCGGCCCGCCGCCCGGCCCACCACGCCCAGCCGTTCGCCGGCGCGGCCACGAGCAACGTC
>JALYUO010000280.1 GCA_030853735.1 Chloroflexota bacterium | reverse complement strand
CGCCCCTACCCGGAGTTCTGAGTGCTGAGTGCTGAGTTCTGAATTAACGACGACCGATCTCGCCCCCGCCCCCTTCCCTACGAAGGGAGGGGAGGATGCGGCGGCGGCTGTCCCTGCTTTCGCTTTGCCCGCAGCAGGTTGGATTACTGTCCGCGTCTCCCCCTTCCCCTTTAGGGAAGGGGGTTGGGGGGTTAGGTCATCGCCGTCTAACTCCCCCTTCCTTCGTAGGGAAGGGGGTTGGGGGGTTAGGTCGTTCGCCACCTTAGCTCACCGTCGCCAACGAGCCGCGCGCCGTCTTCACCACGTCAATGCGGGCGGAAAACTCGTCTTTCAGTTCCTCCAGGTGGGTGATCACCAGGATTTTCTCGAAATCGGGCTGGATGGCGCGGATCGCCTGCACCAAGCGTTCGCGGCCTTGCGCGTCTTGGGTGCCGAAGCCCTCGTCAATGATCAGCGTCTGCAACTGCGCCCCAGCACGGCGGGCCAGCAGCTTGCTCAGGGCGATCCGCACGGCGAAGTTGATGCGGAACGCCTCGCCGCCGCTAAACAGCTCATACTTGCGCGCCACCCCCGCGCCGTCGGTGATCTTGATGTCGAGCGTTTCGATGGTCGCGTCTTTGCTGCGCGCGGGGCGTTGCGTCTCGAAGGTCAGTTGCATCCGCCCATCGGTCATGCGGTTCAGCAGGTGGTTAGCCTCCTCCGCCAGTTCGGGCACCACCTGCTCAATGATCATCGCCTGGATGCCCGCCTTGCCGAACGCCTTTGCCAACTGGTCATAGATGTCGCGTTCAACAGTCGCCTGGGAGTGTTCAGCGGCTTTAGCGGCCCGCTCGATCTCACGCTGGCCGATCTCTTCCAGTTCGCGCTCTTTGGCGGCCTGTTCGCGCGACAGGGTATCGAAGCGGCGGCTGAGGAGTTGCGCCTGGGCCGCGCCCGTCGCCGCCGCTTGCCGGATCTGGTCCAGGTCTACCACGGCGGCCGCCAAGCGCACTTCTTCGGCGCGTTCACCGGCCAAGCGGGTCTGGTGGCCGGCCCGATTCTCGCGCTCATGGGCTAACCGCTCCACGTCGCCGGCTTGTTTGTCTTCCGCCGAGCGCAGGTCGGCGAAGCGCGCCTCGTAGAGGCCCAGGCTGCGCGCTTCGTTCGTCACGCTCTGATGCTCCTGGCGGTTGTAGGCCAGAGTATCGCGCTGGGTGGCCGCGCCGCGCAGGGCGTGGCGGTCCGACTGCGCGTATTCGCTGCGGTCGAGCCGCCCCTGCAAATCGGCCAGCCGGGTCTGCTCCCCGGCGCTGCGCGCCGCCGCCGCTTGCGCCGCCTGCACCGCGCTGTCGGCGGCGGCCTCGCGCTTCTCGGTCATGCGGCGCGGCTTCAACTTCGTGTCCAGATCGGCTAGGTGCGCTTTGAGCGCCGCCATCTGCTTGTCCAATGCCTCTAGCTGATCTTTGTTCGCTTTCCACGTCTTGCGCCGCGCCGTAATGTCGGCCTCATAGCCCACCCGCACGCGCGCCAACGAGACGGGATCGAGCAGCAGCCCACACAGCGGACATTCAGGCTGCCCACCCCGCCGCTCGGCTTCGGCGGCAGCCACCGCCTCGTCCAGCATCTTGTTCTTCTTTTTTAGCGCGTCGGCTTCGCGTTCTAGCGTTTCATTTGCGCCGCGCAGCGTGGCGAGGCGGCCTTGCAATTCTTCGGCCTGGGCGGTCGCGGCCTGCCATTGCGTATCCAGCACGGCCAATTCGTCCAGTTGGCGGCGCAGATCGGCCAGCGTGCGTTCGGCTTCGGCCCGCCCATCCGCCAGCTTGCGCTGCTCACTGATGATGCGCGCTGATTGGCTCACTTCGTTGCTCAGGTCGTTGCGGGCTTTATCAATCGCTCGCTCTAGGCGCTGGATTTCGGCTTCCAGTTCGTGATGCTGGGCGGCCTGATCGGTCAGGCTGCGTTCGCGGGTGCGGAGGTGTTGCAGGCGCTCATAGTTCGCGGTGATCACGGTGCGCCCGGCCAGCGTCTCAGCGTAGCGGGTCAGGTTCGCTTCGAGTTGCCCGATCAGCCGGTCGGCTTTCGTGATCGCGATCTCATCCTGAGCGGCGCGGGCGCGCACATTGTCGAGCGCCAGTTTGTCGCGCTCCAAGGCCGCCACTTGCAGGGCCAGCCGTTCGGCATCGCTGCGCGCGGTCGCCAGTTCGCCGGTCACGGCCGTCAGGAACGCCGTCACTTCGGCGAGTTCTGCGGCGAGGCCCGCTTTCTCGCCGATGCGCTTATCTAGCTCGGCTAAATTGGTTTCGAGGCGGCGGCGGTCGCCATCGCGGGCGCGCACCTGCTCACGGGCTTGGTCGGTCAGCAGGTCGTAGCGTTCCAGGCCCAGGATCTTAGCGAGGATCTCTTTGCGCTCGGTCGGATTTTTGGTGGTGAACTCGTCGGCGCGGCCCTGGCGCAAGAAGGCCGAATTGATGAACGTCTCATAGTCCATTCGCAGCCGCTCGGTGATCAGGCGCTGGGTGTGGCGCAAGCTGTCGCCGCCGATGTCGCGCCAGCCGATCAGCGGGTCTTGCACCTGGAAATAGAGCCGCCCGGTGCTGGTCTTGCCCTTGCGGGCGCGCGTCCGCAGCACGCGGTACGCTTGGTCGCCCAGCCCGAACTCGAAGTCCACGCCCATATCGCTCTCGCCCTGTGTGATCAGGTCGTCGTCGTCGGCGTGGGTGCGCGCTTCGCCCCACAGCGCCCAGGTCATAGCCGCCAGCAGGGCCGACTTGCCCGCGCCGTTATCACCACTGAGGCAGGCGGTATGTAGCGGCCCGAAATCCAGCGGCGGGCAGTCGCCGCGATAGCTCATGAAGTTTTTGAGAGTCAGCCGTTGGGGGATCATGGGGTGGGGGTGGCTCCTCTAGGCGCGTAAGGCGTAAACGGCTACAGTGTAACGCCTAATTATACCACACCGCTGTTTGCCCACCATTGGCGGCGGCGATCACACGTTTTAGGGCAACATCCGGCGTGACCGTGCTAAAGGGGCGCGGGCGACTAGGCCCGCCGGACGCGGCGCGGCGGTGCCCTTACGCCTCCCGTGCCACCACGCGGTTTCGCAACACGCCCAGCCGCTCGATCTCCATTTCAACCACATCGCCCGCTTGGAGCCAGCCGCCGACGGTTTCGGGGCGCAGTTCGAGGATGCAGCCCGTGCCGACGGTGCCGGAGCCGATCACGTCGCCCGGTTTGAGCCACACATCGCGGCTGGCAAAGGCGATCATCTGGGCGAAGGTATGGGTGATCGTGGCCGCGTTGCCCCGGCTATACTCTTTGCCGTTGACGCGCGTCACCATGGCGAGGCGGTGGCGGGTCTCCGCGCCCTCCCCTTCGCGGCGGTCCTCCAGTTCGTCGGGCGTGACTAGCCACGGCCCCAGACTGGTGGCAAAGTCTTTGCCTTTGGCCGGGCCGAGGTTCATCTTCATTTCGAGGCGTTGCACGTCGCGCGCGCTCCAATCGTTCATGATCGTGTAGCCGGCCACATAGTCGAGCGCCCGCGCGGCGGGAATGTCGCGGCCCTCTTGCCCGATCACGCAGGCCAGTTCCAGCTCATAGTCGAGTTCCGCCGTCTCTTGCGGCACCGGCACCGGCGCATCGGGACCATAGATCGCGTCGGGGTTGGAGAAATAGAACACCGGAATCTGATACCATTCGGGGATCATCTCGGCTCCACGCAGGGCGCGTGCGGTCTTGACGTGCTGCTCGAAGGCATAGAAGTCGCGCACATTGTTGGGGCGCGGCAGCGGGGCCAACAGGGGCGTGTCGGCGGGCAGCAGCAGCCCAGCTAGTGCGTCGGCGGGCTGCGCGGCCAGCGCGGTGGCTAGTGCCCGCAGCCCCACCAGGGTCTGTGGCCCGCGCGCTAGTAGCTCGATCATCGTGGCCGGCACCCCAGCATCAATAAAGCCCTCGCCGGGTTCGCCCCAATCCAGCGCCCGTTCCAGGTCCATGAGACCACCGCCGGGCAACGCAATACCCAGGCAAGCCGTTTTTTCAGCAGTGAGGTACGTTACAAGTTTCATGCGGGCAATCCCTCTTTCCGTGGCGATAGGAGTCGGTCTACGGCCCCCACTATAGCACGCCGCCCGCCCGCCCGCAAGGGGGTGCGCTGCATCTTTTTGCAACTGGTGCCGCTCGCCCGCCCGCAAAGTGGCAATCGATCACTGATCGAGGGCGTATGGTATAATGGAGCAAACCTAGCGGAAGGAGCCCCTATGAGCGCCCAACCAAAGCATTACTACACCCCAGAAGAATACCTCAGCTTGGAGCGTGCGGCGACGTATAAGAGCGAATACTTGGCGGGCGAAATCTTTCCTATGATTGAGGCCGAAGAGGGCCATGCGGGCGAAATCTGCGCCATGGCCGGGGCTGGCGAGGATCATACAACAATCGCTGCGAACCTAGTACGGCTGCTGGGTAATGCGTTTCAAGGCCGGCCCTGCCGCGTCTATGGCAGCGATATGCGGGTGCGCGTAGCAGCGAGTGGGTTGTACACCTATCCTGATGTGGTAGCTGTGTGCGGGCCACGGGAGTTCGCCGACCCCCACCGCGACACATTGCTCAACCCCACGGTGATCTTTGAGATCCTCTCGCCGTCCACTGAAGGCTATGATCGCGGCAAGAAGTTCGCGAATTACCGCCAGATCCCCACGTTGACTGACTATGTGCTGGTGGCGCAAGATGAACCCCTGGTCGAACATTTTGCGC
>JALYUO010000225.1 GCA_030853735.1 Chloroflexota bacterium | reverse complement strand
AGCCCCTGACCCCTCTGAGGAGCATCCATGCCAACGAGCAAAGATATTTTCGTCATGGCCGAGACCGATAGCCAGGGCAAGCCGAAGCGGTTGAGCCTGGAACTGGCCGGCAAGGCCGCCGAACTAGCCGCGCAAACCGGTGGACGCGCCGTGGGCGTAGTCTGCGGCCCGGCCAGCGCCGCCGCCACGTTGGGGGAATACGGCCTGAGCCACGTTTTCTATTGCCCCGACCCGCGCTGCGCCGAGGAATTGATCGGCCCGCCCGCCGCCGTGCTGGCGAGCCTGATACAGGCGCACAATCCGTGGCTGGTGCTGCTGCCCGGCAGCCCGTTGGGCAAGGACTGGGCGGGCCGTGTGGCCGGCAAACTGGCCCTCGGTGTCGAGGCCAATGTCACCGACCTGACCGTGGCCGACGGCCAAGCCCAGGTGACGATCCCCGCCTTTAGCGGCGCGTTGCGCGTCAGCAGCCGCTTCACCAGCGACGGCGACACGCCGGGCCTCGTGATCGTGCTGCCCGGCTCCTTCGACCTCAAGCGCAGCGGCGGCACGGTCACCAGCGAAGAAGTCGCCGTCCCCGCCGGCACGCCGACGCAGGTCCGCATCGTCGAGCGCAAAGCGCAAGAGGGCGGTGTGCCCAACTTGGCCGAAGCGCAGGTGATTGTGGCCGGCGGGCGCGGTCTCGGCAACGCCGACAACTTCGCCCTGATCCGCCAGACCGCCGACATTCTGGGCGGCGCGGTCGGCGCGACCCGTGCGGCGGTGGACTCCGGCTGGATCCCCTACGCCTACCAGATCGGCCAGACGGGCAAAGCGGTCAAGCCCAAACTCTACCTCGCCATCGGCATCTCCGGCGAGATCCAGCACAAAGTCGGGATGCAGACCAGCGGCACGATCATCGCAATCAACAATAACAAGGAAGCGCCGATCATGCAGTTCGCCGACCTCGCCGTGGTGGGCGACCTGTTCAAGCTGATGCCTGCGCTCAACGCGGAACTGGCGCGGCGCAAGCAGGGGTAGCCTATTGCGACGATTAGCACCGCAAAGACGCGAAGAACGCAAAGGTTAAAGCGAATATTCTTCGCGTTCTTCGCGTCTTTGCGGTGAAATTACGCTTCACGCCAGAGGAGCCGCCATGGTCCCCACCGTTGAACTGATCCCCCGCCTGCTGCTGATCGCCGCCATGCTGACGGCCATCGGCTGGTTCAGCTTCCGCGCCCGCCAGTTGTGGAGCTACACCATGCTGGGCCGGCCCCAAGCGCGCTTCGACCGCCTGCCGGAACGCATTGGCCTGGTCAACAAGAACGTGCTGGGCCAGTTCCGCCTCTGGAATCACTACACCGCCGCCGGCATCGCCCACGCCATCACTTTCTGGGGCTTCCTGGTCATCCAGGTTGGCGCACTCGAATTGTTCCTCTCGGCGCTGTGGCCGGGCGCGCATATCCCGCTGGTCGGGGCGACCACCTGGTTCATGTTCGTGCAAGACATCGCGCAATTCTTCGTGCTGATCGCCCTCGTTACCTTTGGCTATCGCCGTTACGTCACCCAGCCCGAACGCCTCAGCCGCGACAAAGAAGGCCCGATCATCCTAGCCCTGATCGCCGAACTGATGGTCACGCTGTTCCTGATTGGGGCCGCCGAGATCGTGCGCGGGGTCGCGCCGCATGATTGGGCGTTCCGCCCCGTCACGACCGCCGTCGCCACGCTGTTCGAGGCGCTGGGCGCGACTCCTACTAGCGGCTGGATCGTCGCCGTGCATGATGCGTCCTGGTGGATCCATATCGGCACCATCCTCAGCTTCCTGGTCTACATCGTCTATTCCAAGCACCTGCACCTGTTCACTGCGCCGCTCAACGTGTTTTTCTACGATCTCACCCCCAAAGGCGCGTTACCGTTGGTCCGCGACATCGAGACGCGCATCGAAAACGAGGAGCCGCTGGGGGCCAGCCGCATTGAAGACCTGGGCCGCAAAGACATCCTCGACCTCTACACCTGCACCGAATGCGGGCGCTGCCAGGATGCCTGTCCGGCCTGGGCCACCGACAAGCCGCTCTCGCCCAAAAAGCTGATCCTCGACCTGCAAGAACACGTCCTGACCGCCGGCCCGGCCGTCGTGGCCGCCCACAAGCGGGAGCCGGTCAAGGCGGAAGCCGCCGGGTCGGGCATCACGGCGGTGCAGGCGATGGTCGAAGCGGCGCGCGCCCCGCTGGCCGGTGGCGTGATCATGGACGAAACGCTCTGGTCCTGCACCACCTGCCGCGCCTGCATGACCGTCTGCCCGGTGTTTATCGAACACGTCCCCAAGATCGTGGATATGCGCCGCAACCTCGTCATGCAAGAGGGGCGCATCCCCGACGAATTGGCGCGCACTTTCCGCAACCTGGAGCAAAACGGCAATCCCTGGCAGTTCAACAACTCGACGCGCAGCAAATGGGCGGCGGGCCTCGACATTACCGAGATTGACGCGGTGGAAGACGTGGCGGGCCTCGAAGTGGTCTGGTGGGTCGGCTGCCTCGGATCGTTCGACCAGCGCAACCAGCGCATCAGCCAGGCGTTGGCGGCGATTTTCGCGCAGGCGGGAGTCAAGTTCGCCATCATGGGCAAAAGCGAGTCGTGCTGCGGCGATCCGGCCCGCCGCGCCGGCAACGAATACCTCTATCAGGTGCTGGCCCAGGCCAACATTGAGGTATTGAACGAGCTAAAAGTGACCAAGCTGGTGACGGCCTGCCCGCATTGCTTCAACACGATCAAGAACGAGTACCCGCAACTGGGTGGCAACTACGAAGTGCTGCACCACACCGAGTTTGTCAACTATCTCATGAAAGCGGGCCGCATCAAGCTGGGCGCGGCGGTGGAGCAGACGATCACCTACCACGACCCCTGCTACCTGGGCCGCTACAACGACGGCTACGATGCCCCGCGCGAGATCCTGCACGCCATCCCTGGCGTGAACCTGATCGAGATGGCGCGCAGCAAAGAGACGGCGCGCTGCTGCGGCGCGGGCGGCGGACGGATGTGGATGGAAGAGCGCCACGGGCGGCGTATGAACCAGAACCGCATCCTCGACGTGCAAGAGACCCACGCGGGCACCCTCGCCTCCGGCTGCCCCTTCTGCACCTCCATGTTCCAAGACGGCATCAAGGGGCTAGGGGTCGAAGACAGTGTGAAGATGCAAGACATCGCCGAACTGGTCGCCGCCAGCATGATCACCACGCCGCGCGACGGCGCAGGGGACACGGGCACGCAGGCATAGAACTATGTAGCTAATCAACAAAACGAAGGGCGTTGAGAGTAAATCATACTTCAGCGCCCTTTATCGTACAGGAATCTGCCTTGTGAAAATAGCTTTTCTGGGTCAGCCAATCACAGCATTCGGCGGTGGGGCAGCATCGTGGCTACAGGAACAGTTGCGTGATCCTACTATCCATGAAATTCGTGTCGCTGTTGCTTGGGCCAAGCGATCAGGGTTAGCCAGAGTTGCCGGTGATTTCACCGCGTTTAATGGGCGCATAGGAACATTGAGCAGTTTGCTGGTCGGCATTGACGAAGGTGGTGCCACGAAACAAGGTTTGCAGCTTGCACTGGAGTTGTTTGACAAGGTCTCTATCTTCCATGAGCCAGGATCGCGAACCTATCACCCTAAAGTATACATCGCGTTAGGGCAGCAAAGCGCTGAATTGCTGGTCGGATCCAACAATATGACGGCGGGCGGGCTGTATGCCAACTACGAAGCGGCCCTACGCTGCCGGCTTGATCTAACCGAGGATGACGATCAAGCCTTGCTTACTCAGGTAATTGCTTGGTTCGACACCTTACGCGGCGACACGAACGTGTGCAAGCCGCTCACACCTGAACTGCTGGCAACCCTTATCAGCGATGCGCGTTATAACATTGGCGATGAAGATGCGCCACGTCGTTCTGTCCAAGGCAAGCTAGAGGATGCTGAAGGAGTCACGACAGACACGCCTGCCGAAAGCGTGTTCAGTCGATCTATGATAGCAAAGACGGGTATGCCGTCGCTGCTCCCAACCGGCTCGCGACCTGTCGTATCCCCTATAGAGTCTGACAAACCAGAACCTACTGTGCCTGGGGTACTTGCACTGCCACGTCCATCTACAGCTACAACCTCACTCCTTTGGCAGAAGAAGCTGTCGAAGGCCGATGCTCAACAGCCTAACTCGGAAAGAACCAATCGGACAGGCAATCTGAAACTCACTCAATCGAGGATGGGCATTGATCAAAGGACGTATTTTCGAAATGATCTGTTCGGCGATCTTACGTGGGAAATGAGTGCTACAAGCGAGGGTGTAGAATACTCTTATGCAAACTTTAGGGTTCGTATTGACAATCATGATTATGGGCAGCACCTGCTCAGAATAAGTCATAAACCTTCTCGTGGAGCTAACCAAAGCAACATCCTAACTTGGCTCCATTGGGGATCAGAACTAGCACAAGTGTTGCGTGAAATTAATTACACGGGAGCGTGGGTAACTATTGAACGCTATGCCGACGGTACATACCGGCTGGAGATTAGTCGTAATGAAGACCGTACATGAAGTGTCCAGCAACAAGTTGCGGGGCGGATTTTATACCCCTGCCCCGCTGGTAGATATGTGCTTAGATCGAGTGGCTGCGTTGTGGGGGCCGGCGGAAAATCTGCGCGTATTAGAACCCAGCGCCGGTGATGGCGTGTTTTTGCGCCGACTGGCTAGGCATCCGTTGGCTACGCAGATCGGGAGCTTCACCGGCCTAGAAATTGTTGAGGCCGAAGCGGCAAAATGTCGTAGCTTGGCACAAGACACCGCTTTCCCAAGCACCATTTGCACGACCAGTGCTGTAAGTTGGGCCACTATAGCAACCGATAAATTTGATGTTGTTGTAGGCAATCCGCCTTTTGTGCGCTTTCAATTTGTGTCACCCAACGACGTTAACGCCACCAAGCAGTTGGGTTTAGCAATGGGCGTGTCCTTCCGCGGCGTTACCAATCTCTGGGTGCCGGTACTCTTAGGTGCGCTCCATCATCTGCGCGCCGGCGGCGTAATGGCGGTCGTGGTGCCGGCGGAGGTACTCACCGGCCTTGCCAGTGGCGATGCTAGAGCATGGTTGCTGGCAAACTTCACCGATTTGCAGATTGATCTATTTGAACCCGGTTCCTTTCCTGACGTACTACAAGAGATCGTCATTATCAGCGGTAGAAAAGCGAATCGCGCTCAGGGCAGTTTACGTAGCAGCACGCGCCTAGACTTCGTTGAACATCTGGGTGTTCATGTGCGGCATCGCTGGACTCACGGACTACCGCATACGTCTGAGAGTTGGACGCGCTATTTACTTACTCCCGATCAGTTAGCGGCTTTAGCCGCAGCGCGAAAGTTGTCGGGCGTGCAACGCTTCGGTGATGTCGCCAAACTCGAAGTCAGTATTGTGACCGGAGCCAACGATTTTTTCTCGGTGACTGCGGAAGAATGCGAAAGGTTTCAACTCCATCAATGGACAGAGCCCCTACTCCCGCGTATTCGCTATGCAGACGAATTGGTCTATGCTGCTGCCGACCATGCACGTACCGCCGCTAGTGGCGCAAAAGCTTGGTTGTTGAACTTTAGCGCGCAACGTCCCGATCCGCGCGCAGTTGCTGGACCCGCCCGCTATTTAGATATTGGTGAGCTACAAGGCTTAGATACACGGTACAAAACCGCGCTTCGTAGTCCCTGGTATCGTGTACCCGCCGTCTGGTCGGGGACGCTGCTGCTGTCGAAACGATCCCATCGCTTCCCACGCCTCGTCTATAATGCGGCCCAAGTGGTCACAACGGATACCATTTACCGTGGTTCGATATTGCCGCTCTACGTGGGCCGAGAAATGGATCTGGTCGCCGCTTTTCACAACTCACTAACTCTCTTGACGGCGGAAGTAGAGGGGCGCAGTTTCGGTGGGGGCGTACTAGAACTCGTTCCTTCTGAAATTGCGCGTTTAACTGTTCCCTTTCCTGTCGATCTGACGGATGCTATTCCGCAATTACGCCAGTTTGCGCGTATGACAGGAACTAGCGCAACGACACAAGAATTGCTGGTTGAGAAAACAGACAGTGTTTTATGTGATCGCCTTGCTGGACTGACTCCTGATTTAATGCAACTGATTCAAGAGGCACGCTGGTCGTTACTCAGCCGGCGACTCAGCAGAAACTAAAGGTGCTGTTCTGCGCTATTCAGCGCGGCGGGCCTGGGGGCTTCTCGCCGGGCCGCGTGAGCTCTTGCTGGCGGCGATGGAGCGCGCGCTGTTCGCGGACCAGGGCGCGCATCTGGCGTTCGAGGGTTTTGTCACGCCCAGCGGCCGCTGTCGCCTGGCGCTGATCGTGGCGAATCACCGCCAGAAACGTCAACAGCCGCCATAAGACCAACGCCCCCACCACCAGCGCCGCCAGCAAGACCAGCGCCGGCGCGCCAGGGCCCCAGACCCCCAGCATCGTGGCCGCCAACGGCGTGGGCGCGAGCAACAGCGTCGCCACGCCGAAGACCACGCCCCATAGGCTGCCGGTGCTGCGCGCCAACACCCGCAAGGGCCGGTACTGCGTCAGGAACAACGCCTCACCATAGATCGCCGCGACCCCGAACAGGGTTGCCAAGCCACCCATCGCTGCCAGCGCCAACGCTAGGTAACAAGCGTGCCAATCCGCTAACTCAGGGGGCATCCGCTAAATCCCTCCATGTTGCGCGTCAGCGCCCGCAACAGCATCACGCCCGCAAGCACAAGATACCCACCCGCTCGGCAATTACGGCCGGGTCGTCGCTGCCGGCGGCCTGGGCAAATTGGCGCTGCACCTGGGGAAAGCGCGCTTGGTAGGTCTGCATCAGCGTCGCTTTCTCGGCGGGGTCGGTGACGGCGGCGGCACGCATGGCGCTGCGCCGCCCGGCGCGTGTGACGGTCACTGTGCCGGCGGCCAGGGCGTTGCGATACCAATCGGTGCGCGGCCCCCGGCTGGCGATCAGATACAGGGCACCGCCTTCGTCCAGCGGACCAAGCGGCGTTTTGTAGACTTTGCCGCTGCGCCGACCGCGCGTTTCCAGCACCAGCAGTTGCTTGCCCATCGGGCCGATACCGCGTTCGGCCATCCAGCGGGCGATGGGGTTGGCAACGTTCTTCATAAACGATGACATTTTCGGCGGGGTGAAAGGCTCACTCATGGGTTAGGCTCCTCTCCGTACAAGACGGGCAACCGGTCGTGTAAGACGATGGGATCCGCCGCTATGACGAGCGCGCCCGCCGGGCCACGGGAATACTGGCGAGGGCGAAGGCGAGCGCGGCCAGGACCAGCCCGATCTCCCACGGCAGCAGCGACAGCGGCGCGGCGGTCGGTGGCGGCGGCGTGAGTTGCTGGGTGGTTGCGGCCCCGGTCGCGGGCGTAGTGACAGCGCCGCTGCCGGTCGTGTTGCTGTAGGCGTAAGAGGGTGCGGGAACTTTCGCTATGGGAGCTGCTGCGGCGGGTGCGGTCGCCAGGGCAGATCGTTGTGTCGCCCTGCTGCCAGTAAGCGGGGCGTTGCTTTGCGCGTCGGCAGCGGGTACTTCCGGCGAGGCCGGCACACTTGTAGCAGCGGCGAAGCCGAAAGTCGGGTTGCCAGGCAAGCCCGCACCCGCCGCGGCAGTCG
>JALYUO010000209.1 GCA_030853735.1 Chloroflexota bacterium | reverse complement strand
GTTTGGCCCCCTGACCGCTGCGGCCTGGGATACGACAGCGCACCGCTTGGTCGCCCATGACGCGGCGGGCGCGACGCTGCTGGTGCAGCCACTGGGCTGGGCCACCCTGCGCCTGACGCTGCTCACGCCGGGCACCGACGCGGCTCCGCCGTCGTTTGCCGTGGTCGGTGAAGCGCCGTCGGGCGAAGAAGCCTACCAAGCGATGGACGGCGGCTGGCAGGTGCCGACCGCCGCCGGGCCGTTGCACTTGGCCGCCGACGGAGGGCTGCGCTGGGAACGCAGCGACGGCCACCCGCTGTTCGCCACCGCGCCCGGCGTGGCCGACGGCGTGGGCTTCGGCTGGGGCAAAGACTGGGCCTGGGTCTGGGCGGCGCGCAACCCGGATGCCGCCTATTTCGGGGCCGGCGAACGCACCGGTCCGTTGGATCGCACCGGCACCCAGATGACGTTCTGGACTTCGGACGTAGGGCCGCACCACCCCGGCACCGATGCCATGTACCAGAGCCTGCCGGTGGCTCTGGCCTGGGACGCGACCACCGGCACCACGATGGGCCTGTTTTGCGATCATCCGGGGATGCAGCGCTGGGACATTGGGCGGGCGACGGAGGGCGCGCTCTGCCTGTCGGCGCGTGCCCCGGTGCTGGACCTCTATCTGTTTGCCGGGCCGACGATGGCCGATGTGTTGGCCCAATATACCGCGCTCACCGGGCGGATGCCGCTACCGCCGCGCTGGGCGCTGGGCTTCCAGCAGTCGCGCTGGAGCTATTTCCCCGCCCACCAAGTGCTGGAGATCGCGCAGGGCTTTCGTGCGCGCGACTTGCCGGGCGACACGATCTACCTCGACATTGACTATATGCGCGGCTTCCGCGACTTCACGTTCGACCCGCAGGGCTTTCCCGACCCCGCCGGGCTGATCAGGCAACTGCGCGATCTCGGCTTTCGCGTCGTGACGATCATTGATCCCGGCGTGAAGCGCGACCGCGGTTATCAGGTCTATGATCAGATGTTTGCCGGCGGCTATTACGTGAAATGGCCTGATGGTCGGCCCCAGCTGGGCGTGGTCTGGCCGGGGCCGTGCGTCTTCCCGGACTTTTTCAATGCGCGAGTGCGCGACTGGTGGGGCGGGCTGCATACGGCGCTGCTTGACGCGGGCGTGGCCGGCATCTGGGACGATATGAACGAACCGGTGTCGAACCCGCTCGATCCGGCGGATCGCCCGTCGGCGGCTCCCTCGGCGGCGGGCAGTGCGGCGGCGGCGGACGAGACGCGCGACAGCGACACGGCGGGGGCGGCGGGCGGCAGTTGGTTCGCGCCCAGCTTCCCGCCCGGCGTGCAACACGATACCGACCACGGGCCGCGCCGTCACGAGGCGGTCCACAGCGCCTACGGCTTGCAGATGGCCCGCGCCACCGCGACGGGCTTGGACCGCCTGCGCCCGGCAGCGCGCCCCTTCGTCCTCACGCGCTCCGGTTATGCGGGCGTGCAACGCTATTCCGCCGTCTGGACGGGCGATAACCAGTCCTGGTGGGACCACTTGGCGATGGCCGTGACGATGTGCCAGGGGCTGGGGCTGGCAGGCGTGGCCTTTGTCGGCACCGACATTGGCGGCTTCAACGACCGCTGCACCGGCGAACTCTATCTGCGCTGGCTGCAATTCGGCGCGGTGATGCCGCTGGCCCGCGCCCACTATAACTCGCACGAAAGCGGCGGCCAGACACAGGAGCCGTGGAGTTTCGGCGCGGAGATCCTCGACAACGCCCGGCTGGCCTTGCGCCTGCGCTACCGGCTGCTGCCCTACCTCTACAGCCTGTTCCACGCGGCCACACAGACCGGCGCGCCCGTCTTGCGCCCGTTGGCCTGGGAGTTCCCGCACGACCTGCGTGGGCGCACCGCCGACACGCAAGCCCTGTGCGGCCCGGCCTTGCTGGCTGCCCCGGTGCTGCGGCCCGGTGGGGCGGCGCAGGCCGTCTACCTGCCCGCCGGGTGCTGGCTGCACCTGGCAACCGGCGACCTGTACGAGGGCGGCACGTATGTGTTGGTGCCCACGCCGCTGGCCCACTGGCCGCTCTTCGTGCGCGCCGGCAGCGTGGTGCCCCTCGGCACTCCCGCCCACAACACCGAAGCCGCCGCCGCCGGCGACATCACCCTCCTAGCCGTCGCGCCCGCCCGATCCGCCAGCGATCCGTCGCAAGCGTTCGTGTGGTACGAAGACGACGGCGAGGGCTATGCGTACCGTGATGGGGTGCTGCGCCAGGTGCCGCTGGCCTGTGGCTGGGAGGGCGAGGATCTGGTGATCACCATTGGCCCCGTCACCGGCACCTGGCAGCCGCCCGCCCGCGCCCTCCACCTCGACGTGGCCGGCCTGGAAGGCGCACCGGCCACGGTCCACTACGATGGGCAACTCGCCGACAGCGCCTGGGACGCAGCCACCCGCCGCCTCACCCTGCCCCTGCGTGATGTAGCTGCGGGCGAAACGCTGCGGGTAGAGATCGGAGTGTAGGGTGGAGGCGGTGCCCGCCGACCTCACCCCCCAACCCCCTCTCCTACGAAGAGAGGGGGAGCTACTGCGGGGCAAGGGATTGTAGGAGGCGGTGCCGCCGACCTCACCCCCCCACTCCCTCTCCTACGAAGAGAGGGGGAGCTATAGTAATTCAGATAATGAGCTGGAGAGGCGAGTGGCCCCCCCAACTGAGGAGTTTGCACCCCCAGGTGCGAACTCCGAGGGCGGCG
>JALYUO010000325.1 GCA_030853735.1 Chloroflexota bacterium | reverse complement strand
GCGCAGCACCTTCACCGCCTTTGGCGTGACCATCCCCCTGCCCTATCTCGCGCTCTACAACTGGGTGCCGGGGTTCAGCGTCATGCGTGTGCCGGCGCGCTTCGCGGTGCTGGCGAGTCTGGCCCTGGCCGTGCTGGTGGGCTATGCGCTGGCGACGCTGGCCGCGCACGCATCACGCCGCCTGTGGCTGATTATGTCAACCCTGGCGGTCGTGCTGATGGCGGCGGAGTTCCTGGTGCTGCCCTACCCCCTGGCGGCGGCGGGCTACCACATCCCCTTTTATGAGCAGGTGGCCCACGAACCGGGCCGCTTCGCGCTGCTCGAACTGCCCTTGCGCCCCATGTCCGACTACTTGGCCTATCAGACGGTCCACGGCAAGCCACTGGTCTACGGCTATCTGTCGCGCCAGCCGCCCGACCCGTTTGTAGAGGACACCCCCGCGCTGCACTATCTGCTGAACAGCACGCCGCCCGACGCGCTCACCCCCGCCGCCGCCACCGCCGCCGGCCCCGCCCTACGTGCGGCTAACGTGCGCTACGTCATCGTCCACTGGTGGGCCTTTACCGACTCCGAGGCCGCCGCCATGCACACCAAACTCGCCGCCCTTTTCCCCAACCAAACCCCGCAAGACGACCCCGCCGACCGCATGGCGATCTATCGCCTGGGACCGTGAGGAGCGGGCCGTCCCCGAATACGAAACGAATACCCGAATAGGGCATATCGGTGGGCAAAATTGTGGTAGGGCCAGCCTCGCCGGGTGGAACCGCCTCCTACAGTTCGATCTCTGCCCGCAGGCCACCCGCATTCGGGTATTCTATCCGTATTCGGGGACGGCCTGCGTTAGAGTCGCGGCGTGACCGGGCTGGGCTGCGCGGGTGCCCCATCCTCCGGCATCCGGGCGATCACTTCGCCGCAAATCTGCTGGTGCAGGGCGGCGAGGGCGGGATCGATCTTGGCCCACAGCAAGTCGCGGTCGAGGAAGGCCAGGACGTGCTGGAGTTGGGCGCGGGTGGGCTGGTCATAATTGTAGCCGAGCCGGCCAAAGGCTTGGCGATAGAGGCGTTCGATCACCGCGACTAGCGCGGCTTCGGAGGTTTCCGCTTCGATGCGGGCTGCATGCTCATTCACATAGCGGAAATGGGTCATGCAATAGCAGCCCTCCACCGCATCACGGGCTTCTTGCGGGGTGACCACCGGGAGGCGACGGGCGGCGCGGGTTTTGTCGTATTTGGCGTTGACCAGTGGACCGGGTTCCATGACGGACCTCGCAGCAAAAACACCCTCAGCGCGCCGCTAGAAACGCAGTAACTACCCGGCATAATTACGTTACGCTTCGCTCGGCAGAGGAACAATCAGACTCAGCCAGTACACGCATAAACTTAGCACTGCGGTTCCGTGCTGCCCCGTTTGTCGCCGCTTCAAGGCTTAATCCAAGAAATGAATCTCTTCGCCCGCCCCGGCCTCCACCGCCTTGCGATAAGCGAGGGCACCGGCGGCCACATCTTCCAGGCCGATGCCCAGCGACTTGAACACGGTGATCTCGGCATTGTCGGTGCGCCCCGGCACCTGCCCGGACACGATCTGGCGCAGTTCGATCAGCTTCTCCCAATAGATCAGGCCGCGCTCCCACGGGCTGATCAGGTCGGTGGCCTCCAGCTTGGCCTGGGCAATCGAGTCCACGGCGATATGGCCGGCCCAGCGCATGATCGTGTCATCAAGTTCACGGCGCAGCAGCATATTGGCTCCCGCCGCATTGATGTGGGCACCCGGCGCGAGCCATTGGGCGCGCAGCACCGGTTCGCGGGCCGTGGTCGCCGTCACGATAATGTCGGCCCCATCCGCCACGTCTTCGGGCGAGTTGACCGCTTCGGCTTCCAGGCCCAACAGATCGCTCATTTCCGCGACAAAAGCGGCGCGGCTGGCTTCGGTGGGGCTGTAGACCCGCAGCCGCTCAATGCGCCGTACCGCGCACACCGCTTCGACCTGGGTGCGCGCCTGATAACCCGCGCCGTAGCAGCCCAGCGTGAAGCCCGCCCCGGTCGGCACTTGGCGCGCCATATAGCGCGTCGCCACGCCGGTGGCCGCGCCGGTCCGCATCTGGCCCAGCCGGTCCGCCTCGATCAAGGCCAACAGCCGCCCATCAGTGCTGTCATATAACGAGACCATGAAGCGCGTTTTGGGGCGAAAACTGGTATAGGCTTTGAAGCCGATCACGCTTTGGCCGGGCAGCGCGCCGCCCAGCAGATGCAGCGTACCACCGCCGGCGGTGCGAACACGACGGCGCGGTTCGTTGGTGGCCGCACCGTGGCCTTGATCGCGGAAGGCGGTTTCCAACGCCTCCACCATATCACCCATTGTCACCAGTTGCTCAACATCGGCTTCCCGCAGGATCAGCGCCATCCTTGTGCCTCCTCGTAGCATAGCAAAATCTACGTTGATTTTATCATAGTTTGGCAACGTGTGGAAAGGCGGGTTGGTACGCAATTATGTAGGACCAACGTACTACTTGCGTGCGTTACAGGCTCCGTGCTATAATCACCCTAGAAGAGCGGCCGGTGGCGTGGTGGCGTATCGTGTGAACCCCTAACAAGCGGGCCGGCTCCGTTCCCAGGTGGTGATCGTGCTGCGGGTTGGGCCGGACGATCCACCGGGGATCCCCATTCACCTGCCGCAGACATGGTATAAACCGGTGCAACGGCGCGGAAAGTCGGGCTTGTCATTATGCGTATCCGCCTCCTCGGCGTGCATCAGGGCGAAAGCAAAACCACCAAGTTCCTCTCCATCCTCGTGGACGATGTGCTGGCGATTGACGCGGGCAGCATCACGTCGGGCTTGACCTTCGAGGAGCAGAAAAGACTGGCCTGGATTTTGGTCACACATTGCCACTACGACCATATCAAAGACATCCCGATGATCGCCTTCAACACGATGCACACCAACCAGATCGAGGTCTATTGCCAGGACGATACGCGCGACGCGCTCGAATCGCACATTATGAACCAGAATATCTGGCCCAAGATGTACGACATTCCCCGGCCCGAAGCGCCCAGCCTGATCTTCCGCGACGTGGAGGCCGGGCGCGCGTTCACCATTGACCATTATCGCATCCTGCCGTTGGCGATGAAGCACGCTGTACCGACCGTCGGCTATCAGGTGGCCGCCGACGGCAAGAGCTTTTTCTTCACCTCCGACACCGGCGGCGACTGCCATCAAGCCTGGCTCCAGATCCAGCCCGATCTCCTGATTATTGAGTCTACGCTGCCCAACCGCCTGATCCATGATGCCGATGCCTACGGCCATCTCACGCCGTCCAAGATCGCTCGCGAACTGGCCGATTTTCGTGCGGTGCGTGGCTATATCCCGCGCGTGGTGATCGTCCACATGGACCCCAAGCACGAAGCCGAAGTGCGCCGTGACATCGCTGCCGTCGCCATCGCGCTGGATACGCCCATCGAGATCGGCTACGAGGGCATGACGATTGATCTCTAGTGGCTGACGCGCCGTTCAGCCCTCACCACATCGCCGTCGGCAGCACCAATCCCGGCAAGATCGCGGCGGTACAGGCGGCGGTGGATCGGATGTGGCCGGGCGTGACCGTGCAGGGCGTGGCGGTGCCGTCGGGCGTGGCGGATCAGCCGCGCGACGAAGTGGCCGGCGCGTATGGCGCGCTGACGCGGGCCGCCGCCGCGCAAGCAGCCGGTGATGCCGACCTCGGCGTAGGGCTGGAAGGTTGCACCGACGAGCAACCGTGGGGCGCGTGGACACTGGCCTGGGCCGCCGTGGTAGACCGCCAGGGGCGCGTGGGGCTGGCGGCCTCGGCCCGCTGCCCCTTGCCCGACTCGATTGCCGCCGCCATCCGCGCCGGCGGCGAGCTCGGCCCGCTAGTAGACGCACTGCTGGGCGAAGCGGACACCAAGCACCGGGGCGGGGCCAACGGCGCGTTCACCGCCGGGCACCTGGGGCGCATCTCCGTGCTGGCCGACAGTGTGATCTGCGCCTGCGCGCCGTTTCTCA
The DNA here is from genome assembly GCA_030853735.1 of Chloroflexota bacterium. GTDB lineage: Bacteria > Chloroflexota > Chloroflexia > QHBQ01 > JAICKM01 > JAICKM01. Next base: position 2,475 of record JALYUO010000325.1, on the reverse strand, counting down.
CGCCGCAATTCTTCGGCCCCGCCGGTATGGGCCGCTTGCCCGACCTGCTGGCCCAACTAGGCCGCGATTTGCCCGCCGGCTAAAGCAACCATTTGCCCCGCTCAGACGTATTATATATAGCAGCCATCCGTGTAGCGCAGGGCGGCGCGCTGCTGCACCCTACTCACCCAGAGACCCCAGCCGACTACCCGCCACCTAGCCAAGCCGCCTACCCGACCACCTTACCCTACTACTATCCGCATCGTAGCCTCGCCACAGGGACCGCAAGGGGGAAAGGAGATCCGCCATGGATCTGATCCGCAAGCTGGAGGAGTACCGGGCACAGGAACAAGCCCTGGCCTGGTCGGGCACCTTCGCTGAGTATTTCGAGATCGTCAAAGCCAATCCACACGTCACCCAATTGTCGCATAGCCGCGTGTTCGACATGATCATGGCCGAAGGCGTGGAAGTAGGCAAGCGGGGCGAGACGCGCTACAACTTTTTCCATGATGAAATCTTCGGCCTCGACCGCCCCTTGCAGCAGATCGTCGAATATTTCAACTCGGCGGCCCAGCGGCTCGAAGTCCGCAAGCGCATCCTGTTGCTGATGGGACCGGTGGGCGGCGGCAAGTCCACCATCGTCACCCTGCTCAAGCACGGTCTGGAAGCCTATAGCCGCGCCGAACGGGGCGCGCTCTACGCCATCGCCACTTGCCCGATGCACGAAGAGCCGCTGCACCTGATCCCGCCCAGCCTGCGGCCCGACTTCGAGCGCGAATACGGCATCTACATCGAGGGCGACCTCTGCCCCCGCTGCCGCTACGACCTGGAACACACCTGGGACGGCCACATCGAGCGCGTGCCGGTGCGCCGCATCGCGCTCAGTGAGAAAAATCGTATCGGTATTGGTACCTTCAGCCCTTCGGATCCGAAGAGTCAAGATGTTAGCGAACTGGTCGGCTCGATTGATCTCTCCACCATCGGCGAAGTGGGCGCGGAAAGCGACCCGCGGGCCTATCGCTTCGACGGCGAACTGAACATCGGCAATCGTGGTATTGTCGAGATGGTAGAGATGTTAAAGGTTGATGAGCGGTTTCTATATGTTCTACTTACTCTGTCGCAAGAGCAAAACATCAAGACCGGACGCTTCAGCATGATCTATGCGGACGAAGTGGTGGTTTCGCACACCAACGAAACCGAGTACACCGCCTTCGCCGCCAACAAAAAGTCGGAGGCGCTGCAAGACCGCGTGATCCTGGTGCGCGTGCCCTACAACCTGCGTGTCAGCGACGAGGTACGGATCTACGAAAAGTTGCTGCGGCAAAGCTCCTTGCAGCACGTCCACATTGCGCCGCATACCCTGCGCGTGGCCTCCACCTTCGCGGTGTTGTCGCGCCTGGAGCCGTCGAAAAAGACCGGCATGAGCCTGATGAAAAAGCTGCGTCTTTACGACGGCGAAGAGGTCGAAGACTTCAAGGTCAAGGACGTGAAGGAGTTGCAAGAGGAAGCGGTGCGCGAGGGCATGGACGGCATTTCGCCGCGCTACATCATCAACCGCCTGTCGAGTGCGCTGGTGCGCGAGGGCGTGACTTGCATCAACCCGATTGACGCGCTGCGTGCTCTACGCGACGGCCTGGAACAGCACACCAGTGTGAGCCGCGACCAGCGCGAGCATTACCTGAACCTGATCGCCGAGGCGCGCAAAGAGTACGACGACTTGGCGAAAAAAGAGGTGCAGCGGGCCTTTGTCTACTCCTACGAAGAGGCGGCGCACACCCTGCTCAACAACTACCTCGACAACGTGGAAGCGTATTGCAACAAGCAGAAGCTGCGCGACGCGATCACCGAAGAGGAGATCGAGCCGAACGAGGCGCTGATGCGGGCCATCGAAGAGCAGATCGGCGTGTCGGACAATGCCAAGAAAGCATTCCGCGAAGAGATCCTGATCCGCCTCAGCAGCCTGGCGCGGCGCGGGCAAAAGTTCGACTACACCAGCCATGAGCGGCTGAAAGAGGCCATCGAAAAGAAGCTATTCGCCGACCTGCGCGATGTGGTCAAGATCACCACCTCGGCGCGCACCCCCGACCCGGAGCAGTTGCGGAAGATCAACGAGGTGGTAGACCGCCTGGTGCGCGACCACGGCTATTGCCCCGTCTGCGCTAACGCGCTGCTGACCTATGTCGGCTCACTCCTGAACCGTTAGACGCTTGTTCAACACGGAGACACGGAGACACGGCGATTTCACCGGGATTTTGGTTTTCGGGCTGCGCTGAGGGCTTGGTGCGATGTTAGAGATCGGTCCTGACAGGTACAGGCTACGTCCTTTTGACCTCAGCAAATCAGGTGGACCGCTACAAAATCTATCTGCGCTAGCAGCCTGTCGGAGAGAACGATTTTGACCAAATTTCTCCCCACTGGAGGCTGTTTTTAGCCAGAAAAGCAACGATCTCACCCCACTTACGGGGCCAAAACAGTCGAAAATAGGGTCGGTTGGTT
>JALYUO010000207.1 GCA_030853735.1 Chloroflexota bacterium | reverse complement strand
AACACTCAACACTCAACACTCAACACTCAACACTCCGTGCTGAGGGCGTGTGGTTTGCCTATGGCGGGCGCGAAGCGGTGCGCGGGGTGAGCCTGAGCGTACCGCCGGGCACGGTGCTGGCGCTGATGGGGCGTAACGGCGCGGGCAAAACGACCTTGCTCAAGCTGCTAGTGGGCTTGCTGAAGCCGACGCAAGGCCGCGTGCTGGTGGCGGGGGCCGACACGCGCCGCTTGACGCTGGAAGCGATTGTGCGGCAGGTGGGCTATGTGCCGCAACGCCCGGATGTGCTGCTGTTCAGCGACACCGTGCGCGACGAATTGGCTTTCACGCGCAACAACCACGGCTTGCCACCGGGCGGGCCGGCGGTCGAAGCCTTGCTGGCGCAGTTGGATCTCACGCGCTATGTGGATCGCGACCCGAAGGATCTGAGCGTGGGTGAGCGGCAACGGGTGGCGCTGGCCGCCGTGCTGGCCGCCGAACCAGCCGCGCTGCTACTCGATGAGCCGACGCGCGGCATGGACTACCGGCAAAAAGCCGCGCTGGGCCGCTTGCTGCGAACCCTGGCTGCCGCAGGCCGCGCCATCGTGCTGGCGACGCATGACGTGGAACTGGTCGCAGAAATCGCCGACACGGTGGCCCTGATGAGCGACGGGCAGATCGTGGTCCACGGCCCGGCGCGCAGCGTCATGGCCGACTCGCTGGTCTTCGCCTCGCAGGTCAGCAAGCTCTTCCGCGACCCGGCCCTGCTCACGGCCGCCGACGTGCAAACCCACCTCCAGCGGATCGCCGTATGAACCCCCCCGTCATCAATCCGCAACCTACGAGGGGAACCCTACGGGCTTCCGCAATCTACAATCCACAATCCGTCACGATCAGTCCCCTGCTCCTGTTGCTGACTAGCGCCGTGGGCCTGGGCGCGTTCTTCTACCCCTTTTTCCTGCCGCCGGCCCAGGTGGAAGAAACCGGCTCACACGCCGCCGACGCGCCGCTGCTGTTGGTGTTGTTGATCGGGCTGTGCCTGGTGGTGCTGTTGGCCGATCTGGAAACGCGGCGGCTGGATGCGCGGCAGGTGGCCTTGTTGGGCATCTTGGTGGCGACCAACGCGGCCCTGCGCCCGTTGCCGGGACCGAGCGGCTTTTCGGCGATCTTTGTGCTGCCGATCCTGGGCGGCTATGTGTTCGGCGGCGGGTTCGGCTTTCTGCTGGGCGCGCTGTCGCTGCTGGTGTCGGCGCTGTTTACGGCGGGAGTGGGCCCGTGGCTGCCGTTCCAGATGTATGCGCTAGGCTGGGTGGGCCTGAGCGCGGGCTGGTTGGCGCGGCCCCTGGCGCGGGCGGGTCGCCGCGTCGAGCGGGCCGCGCTGATGGCGTGGGGCTTAGTGGTCGGCCTCGCCTATGGCGCGCTGATGAACCTCTGGTTCTGGCCCTTCACCGCGCCCAGCGCGGCGGCTGACCCCACCACCGCCTGGGATCCGGCGGCGGGGCTGCTCGGCACGTTCCAGCGCTACCTGGGCTTCTACCTGCTGACCTCGCTACCGACCGATGTGCTGCGTGGCCTGGGCAACGCGGCGCTGTTCGGTCTGCTGGCCCTGCCGCTGCTCAAACTCCTGCGCCGCTTCCGCGCCCGGTTCCAGTACGGAGTGGTGCATGAAACGTAAAACGTAAGTAACTACTCAGCCTAACGGCCCAGTCGAACGCGCACGGGCGGGGTGGTAGGCAGCGGTACTCTGCGGCGCAGTGGGGCGACCGACCGGCCACGAATGGAGCCACGAATACACGAATGGAGCCGGCGATTCGCGCAATCCCTCCGGCGGTCGGGTGGACCAGGGCCAGCCCCGGCCCCGCACACTCGGCCCGTGTCCCATCACATTCGTGGCCGGTCGGTCGCCCCACTGCGCCGCAGAGTACCGCTGCCTACCGCCGGCAACCTGAGTAGTTACAAACGTAGTGCATATTGCTGAGTTTCATATAGGGATTGCCGGGTTCAAGCGGTTGCTGGGCAGTCGCAGTGATCCGAACGAACTGGTCAGCAATCGAATACGAACCAGCAATACGTATTCCGTAACCTCTGGTCGTCGAGCACGAGTTCTCGGATTTCACTGGGAAGCTGCGCGCGCTGCCACTGGCACTCCAGGCAACCAGCCTCCATGCGTTTATCTTTAGGAGCCGCCGCGCGTGCGGCTCTGATTGCGTAGGCCGCTGCACCCAGTTCGTGGGCTGCCACATGAGCCACGGCCGCCGCTTGTCCGGCGGCATAAGCCGCTTCTCTGGCCGCGCCGCTCAACTCTCTGGCAGCGCCCATGGCGTGTCCGGCGGCGGTACGGGCTTGAGTCATGGTAATCTCACCTCTTACCCAAGCGTGCGCCTGCTCAAGCGCCCGGCGCGGATGGTCGTCACGGGGTTGCGCTTGCTCGAAGAAATGCAGTACGTGCCCCGCGCAATCAGCCGCCCACACTGCAAGAAGGCGATGATCGTCGTCCTGTAGGGTGCCGCCGCGCCGCACGGTAATAAACCTAGGGTCTCGGATCGCGCTGAAAATCACTTGTCTACCCTTCATGCTCCTTCTGTCCAACTAATTATATACGTTCTGTAATGTCAAGATCGGTGGCAGAATGGATCTCCCGCTGGTTTGCTGATCTGGCAGCCCCACCGCCCGCCGCCAGGGAGTTCCGGCCCAAAATTCAGCAGGCGGAACTCCAGATCACCAAACCAGCGGGATATCCAGTTTCTAATCGGCAGTGTATAGGGCGCACGGCGCACGGCGCACGGCTCACAGCGCACGGCGCACGGCGCACGGCGCACGGCGCACAGAGCTCACGGCGCACGGCGCACGGCGCACGGCTCACGCTTCCGCATAGCGCGTGCCGCATTCCTGACAAAAGAGCGCCGTCGGGTCGGTGCGCGGGGCGTGGCAGTGGGGGCAGCCTGTGGCGACGGGCACTTGCGGCGTAGCGGGGGTATGAGCGGCAGCGGTTTCGTAGGCGGGTGCGCCATAGGCTGCTGCCGGGCTGTGCGCCGGCGTAGCGGAGTCGTCCGCGATTAGGCTGAAATCGGGCGGCATAGCCGACGGAGAACCGCCCGTTGCGGCAGGAGCCGGGCCGCTGGGAGCATAGGGCGCGTAGCCTTGCTGCGGGGGCGGCGCGTAGCCTTGCTGCGGGGGCGGCGCGTAGCCCGGTGGGGGCGCATAACCCGGTGGAGGCGCATAACCCGGCGGCGGGGGCGCATAGCCCTGGTCGGGTGGCGTATAACCCAGCGGCGGCGCATAACCCTGTGCGGGTGGGGGCGCATAACCCGGTGGCGGGGACGCATAGCCCTGGTCGGGCGGCGTATAGCCGGGCGCGAGGGGCGGCATATTGCCTTGCGGCCCTTGCGGTGCCTGCTCGGCCTTGATCCGCTCTACCTCCGCCTCCAACTGTTGGGCTTTGGCCCCCAGTGCCTTGATCTGCCCATACAGTGGGGCGATCTCGTCCGGCGGCGTGGTGCCGGCATCGTAGGCTTGCAGGGTCGCGCGGCCCAGGTTCATAATCTGCATCTCCAACTCGCGGCGCGCATCGCCGACGGCGCTGTTGGCTTTATTGACCCGCACCATGCGTTCGGCTTCCCAGGCGGCGCGCTGGGTGCCTTGCTTCATTTGATCGAGAAAGCCCATGTCTAGTTCCTCCTGCTAATACCGCGAAGCGTTATAGGGCCATTGTAATGCAGCCGGTAGTCCCCGTCAAGCAGCGCAGATTGATCGGGCGCGCCAAAGCACGCCCCTACCAGCGCCGCAACGAATCGCGTATAATGCCGAAGGATTAACGTAACTATGCAGGCGATAGCCAAAAGAGGGAACCTGTCATTCTGCGCGTAGCGCAGAATCGGTCGGGGTGGGCGCAGAGTGACCTACCGGTATACGCAGGGCCAAGTGAGTGGCTGCTAAGGGTCTGATTCGCACGGCGGCTGATTCTTCACTGCGTTTAGCATGACAGATTCTCTTCTTTCTATGAGGGTAGGCTGAATAGTTACGGACTAACTAGGTGTTAGGTATGAGGGGTCAGGTATCAGGAGACGGATAGCTGACACCCACTAGCTCACACCTGATACCTGATACCTGATACCTGATGCCTGACACCTGACAGGAGGCAGTATGAGCGCGAACGTGAACAGCATTCCGCAAGATTTGTTAGAGATTCTGGTCTGCCCAGTGGACCACGGCAAAGTCAATCTCACCGGCGAAGAACTGGTCTGCGAAACGTGCGGGCGGGCCTACCCGGTGCGCGACGGCATCCCGGTGATGCTGGTGGACGAGGCGCGGATGCCCGACCACAGCAGCGCGCCCGCTGAGGACACAGGCCGCACGCCGGGTGCCGCTGAAAGTGCCGAATAACGGGGTCGTCTTTTTCTATCCGCGCCTCAAAAAGCTGACCGGAGCCGAACGGCTCATCCTCAAACTGGCTGACTATGTGGGTCGGATGGGGGTGCCGGTCATGCTGCTGACTCAGCGCCTAGCGCCCGCCTGCCGGCCCGAACTGGCCGCCCATGTCCGCCTGCGCCAGATGGGTCGCCGCCTGGAATGGACCGGGCGGCACTACGCGGATGCCGCGCTGGAATACGGCTTGGGGCCGTGGCTGCTGCGCGGCCTGCCGCCGTTGCGCGCGGTGACGGGTCTGTGCTTTTTTGGGCCGCCTAGCCTGCCTGCCCTCTGGTGGGCCAAGCGCGTGCTGTTGCCTCTGCGTGGGCGGCGCGACATTCCCTGCCTCTACTTCTGCTTCGAGCCGCCGCGTGTCATCTACAGTGACACGGCCGCGATCAGCCGCCGGCTAGGGCGGGTGGGCGGGCTGTTGCGGCTGGCGGCCTGGCTCTATAAGGGCATAGACCGCCGCATGGTCGCCGCCGCCGATGCGCTGCTGGGCAACAGCCCGTTCGGGGCGGCCCTGCTGGAGGCCGCCTATGGCCGGCCCGCCGTGGTGCTGCCGCATGGCGTGGACTTTGTGCCCCCCACGGCAGCCGCAGTTGCTACCCGCCGCGCCGCCTTTGGCCTGGGCGACCGCCCACTAGCGATCACCGTCAACCACCTGCACCCGCGCAAACGAGTAGACCTGTTCTTGCGCGCGCTGGCTGCGGCCCGCGCCGCCGGTGCGGATCTGGCCGGGGTCATCGTTGGTGGCGGGCCGGAGCGGGCCGCGCTCGAAGCTCTGGCGGTGGAGTTGCGCCTGGGCGATCATGTCCATTTCGCCGGTTTTGTGCCCGATAGGGATCTGCCCGCTACCTATGCCGCTGCTGATCTCTATGTTCACACCGGCGTGCAGGAGAGCTTTGGCCTGTCGGTGATTGAAGCCGCCGCGCTGGGCCTGCCGGTGATTGCCGTGGCCGAAGGCGGCCCGACCGCTACGGTGCAAGACGGCGTGACCGGCCTGCTCGTTGCCGCCACGTCCGCCGCCCTCGCCGTCGCCCTCAGCCGCCTCGCTGCCGACCCTGTCCTGCGCCGACGCATGGGCCAAGCCGCCGCCGCGCACATCGCCGCCACCTATCGCTGGACCGACGGTGCCGCAGCTTTCCTCGATCAATTGGCGCTGGCCCGGCAGCGCGTGCAACGCGCAGCCTGATTAGCGCACCCCGCGTGCGCGGGTGTAAGTCCACACCAAATCCGCCGCCTGTGTAGCCCCGCCGGCAGCTCGCAGCGTCTGGCCGACGCGCAGCGCGGCGGTGCGATAGCGCGGGTCGGCCAGCACACGGGCGGCGCTGCTGCGTAGGCCGCTGGGGGTGCGGCGATCTTGGGGCAGCAGCACGCCCGCGCCCAGGTGGGCCACGCGGCGGGCCACGATCAACTGGTCGGCGGCCTGCGGCACGACGACGAGCGGCACGCCATAGTACAGCGCCTCGTTCACGCTGTTCATGCCGCCGTGCGTAATAAACAGCGCCGCCCGTTGCAGCAGCGCCAGTTGCGGCACGAAGGGGCGCACCACGAAGTTGGCCGGGACGGGGCCGAGCGCCGCCGGATCGCTGCGTCCGCCTAGCGACAGCACGATTTGATAGGGCGCAGCGGCAAAGGCGGCGAAGCATTGCTGGAAGAAGGCGATCTGATCGCTGAACACGGTACCCAGAGAAATATAGACCACTGGCCGGTCATCGAGTGCCGCCCACGGGAAGTCGTCCGCTTCGCTGCGTCCGTCATAGGTGGGGCCGACAAAGGCCGTGCCGGGGCCGAAGCTCCAGCCCCACGGTTGGAAGCGCCGCACGGTATAGACCAGCGTCAGAGGCTGCCGATTGGTGAACACATCCAGCACCTGTGGGCGGGGCACGCCATAGCTGCGCGCCAGCCGCCCGGTCAGGCGCAGGAAAGCGCCCCACTCGCGCCATGCCGCCCCGGCCATGCGCGCCATCGCCGGGATCTGCTCCGGCGTGGTCAATCCCTGGCGCACGCCGAGGACAAAGGTAGTGGTCGAGCAGACGGCAGGCACCCCTAGCAGATGGGCCAGGTATTTGCCCCAACCGGCGAGCGAATCGTGGATGATGTAGTCCGGCGGATCGGCGCGCATGGCGGGCCACAGGCTGCGAACCACCGCCCCGGTGACACGCAGCAACACCCCGGCGAAGCGGAACAGGTTAGGATCGACCTGCATCACCGCCGCCGGCAGCGCCGCTCCGTAGTCGCAGAACGTTGCCCCGGTCGCCTCAATCACCGCCTGGAACGGCGGCAGGCTGTAGTAGCTGACGTGCTCGCCCCGCCGCACCAGTTCCGCGACCAGGGGTAGCGTCGGGTTGATGTGTCCATGCGCGGCTAGGTTGAAAAAGACGACGCTTGCCATAACTCTCCGTGAGCCGTGAGCGGTGGGCGGTGAGCCGTGGGCGGTGGGCGGTGGGCGGTGGGCCGTGAGCCGT
>JALYUO010000181.1 GCA_030853735.1 Chloroflexota bacterium | reverse complement strand
CGGCAGATCCAGGGGATCCGCCGGGGCCGCCATTCGATGCAGAGCTACCGCGCCCGCCGCGTGCGTTGTCGCGCCCACCATCGCGTCCGCCATGTCCGCCGTCGCGCCCTCCGTCACGGCCCCGTCCGCCACGCCCACCGCGACTGGTATGCTCATAGCTGCCGCGTCCCGGTGCCGGGGTATAGCCGCTGGTATCGCGCGTTATGTCAAACTGCCCCTCGCGGCTGACGATGCGCCCGTCGGTGTAGCGTTCCCGGATTTCGGGCACCGTGGGCGCACCGCGCAGGATCGAGTCCACCACCTCAGACACGTCAGAGTGAACGGCTACGCGGTCGCGATCCAGGATCTCGACCATCACATCAAAGGTTGGCGGTGCTTTGCGTTCCAGCACCGACTTTTGCGTGCCACGCCGCCGCGCCTCCTCGTCGCCCAGCGTCACCGTCTGGATGCCGCCGATCAGGTCGGATAGCGTGGGGTTGAGCATCAGGTTTTCCAGCGTGGTGCCGTGGGCCGTGCCGACCAGTTGCACACCGCGCTCGGCAATCGTGCGGGCGGCGGCGGCTTCCAGTTCGGTGCCGATCTCGTCAATGACGATCACTTCGGGCATATGGTTTTCCACCGCCTCGATCATCACGGCGTGCTGGCCGGCCGGGCTGGGCACCTGCATCCGGCGGGCACGCCCGATAGAGGGATGCGGGATGTCCCCGTCACCGGCGATTTCGTTGCTCGTGTCCACGATGACGACGCGCTTGCGGAAATCGTCACTCAGCACGCGCGCCACTTCGCGCAGCAGGGTCGTCTTGCCCACGCCCGGCGGCCCCAGCAGCAAGATGCTTTTGCCCGATTCGACCAGATCGCTGATGATGTTGATCGTGCCGTAGACCGCCCGCCCAATGCGGCAGGTCAGGCCGATGATGTCGCCGGCGCGGTTGCGGATGCAGGAGATGCGATGCAACGTGCGCTCGATCCCGGCGCGGTTGTCTTCGCCGAAATGCCCGATGCGATCCACCACATAATGCAAATCTTCGCGGGTCACATCCACATCACTGAGCAACGCCTCGCTGTTGCGGTAGCGCGCTTCGGGCCGCCGCCCTAGATCCATCACGATCTCGATCAGGTCGGCGCGGTTATTTTGCACTTCCAGGGTTCGCAGAATCGCCGGCGGCAGGGTCAGCAGGATCTGCTCCAGGTCATCGGTGATCTCTTGTTCGCCGTCGGGCCGGCGCATCAGGGCGTTGTCGTTGGCAGGTACTGGCCCGCCGACGACCTGACCGGTAAGATCGGTATAATCTACAGATTGGTCTGTCATGCACTCCCCAAAGGCGGTTCGGCCTGGCCCTGGCTCAGGGTCCAGTCGCCCGCCACTAAGCGGCCCGCCCGCAACGCGGCAAAGGCCGGCACGGCCTGGCGCGCTAACACGGCGGTATATTTGACCAGTAAGGCTTGTTCACTCAACAGGTGAAAACCGCGATCTTCCAACACCGGCTCGATCTCGGTCTGATACGTGCGTAAGGCGACATAGAGCGGCTTGAGCGCGTTTTTGCGCGCTAACCATAAGACATAATCCAGCGCATTGCGGGCAGTGTTGCGCTGCTCTGGGCGAAACAGCGTGGTGATCCAATGGCCGCGCGGCCCCGTTAAGAGACGTATCCACCCGCCAACGCCATGAGCGGCAAACGTCATTTCGTGCGGTACGCCGGCCGTCTCCCAGACAAACGCCTGCGCGCCGAGGCCGCCCGGCATCACCCGCGGCCCCGGCAACCACTGCCGCGCCGTCAACGCCTCAGCTTGCTGCACCACGCGCGGCGTGACCCCGCGATAGAGTTGCAGCAGGTCAAACGCATCGCGCCGTTCCAACGCCCGCAACGGCCCGCGCACCGGCGATTCGCCCGCTTCGGCGTTGAGATACAAGTTGCCCCAGATGCGCTCGTGCGAATAGGTGGTGAAGCCGAGGCTGTGGAAGAGCGCCAATCGCGCATCGTCTATCGGCAGCTTGGCAAACACGCGCGTGATGCCGTACTCACTCGCCTCATCTATTACCTCAGCCACCAGGCGCGTCCAGAGTGGGTCGCTTTCGCGCTCGGTACTCGCCAGCGTGGTGATCGTCCACTCATCGTACCGCCGCCAGCGACAACGCACCTGCACGTAGGCCAGAATGTCGCGCTCTTCGGCATAGACCAGTGTGTGACAACGGCGGCGCGGCAAGGGACTTTGCGCCCGCACCAAATCGCTCACCACCGCTTCGGGTTGGATAATCGTATAGGGTGGGTTCAGGCGCAAGATTTGCTGCCGCCGGCGCGTCGCCAGGATGCGGCTAATGTCTCCCCAGTGGGCGTTACGGATCACGCGGTCGGTCCCTGGGCCACGGGCGTATGGCTGGGCGCAGGATCTGCACCCGCCGCTGCACATTGCGCCAAGAAATAGCGGTGTAAGCGCAAATCGCCGGTCAGTTCGGGATGAAACGACGTGACCAGCACGCGGCCTTGCTGCGCCGCCACCGGCGTGCCGTCAGCCAGCCGCGCCAACACTTCCACGCCCGGCCCCACCGCGCCGATGCTGGGCGCACGGATAAACACCGCCGGAAACGGCTCTACGCCCAGCACCGGGATCGCTAGATCGGTCTCGAAGCTGTCCACCTGCCGGCCAAAGGCGTTGCGCTGCACACTCAGGTCAATCAGCGCCAGCACCGGCTGTGGTCGCCCGGCATCGCGCGCCACCAGGATCATGCCCGCGCAGGTGCCGTAGACCGGGTGGCCGGCTTCCTGGTTAAACTGCCGGATCGCGGTGTCCAACCCATACGTCGCGGCCAACTTGCCGATAGTGGTGCTTTCGCCACCGGGGATGATCAGCCCATCCAGCCCGTCCAGATCACGCGGCAGGCGCACCTCCACCCCCGCTGCGCCCAGTGCGCGCACGGCTGCCAAATGTTCCTGAAACGCCCCTTGCAGGGCCAGTACACCGATTTTCATAGGCATTAGGTGTCAGGTGTCAGGTGTCAGGTGTCAGGTAGCGCAGATAGCGGAGACAAACTCCGTCGTCTCCTGATACCCGATAGCTAATACCTGACACCTAATTATAACGTAAAAACCCGGCCACCGTGATCCATCCACAGTTCCGGGTTTGATCGGCCATTAGGCGTAGGAGGCGGTTCCACCCGGCGACCGTGCGGCGGTGCCTTGCGAATTGTAGGAGGCGGCTCCGCCCGGCGCGGCCGGCCTTACCCCGATCTCGTAGGAGGCGGTTCCACCAGGTGCGGCTTGCCCTACCGAACCGCCTCCTAGCGGCGTAGCACCCTACGGGCGAGATCGGGGTAAGGCCGGCCGCGCCGGGCGGAGCCGCCTCCTACAGCCCGTGCGTGCCGCGTGCGCCACGAAGCGCGGCTAAATCCCCACGGCCCACGGCTCACGGCCCACGGCTCACGGTCGCCTACCAGCCGCGCACCGCCAGCAATTCGTTCTGCGGGATGGTGCTGATCTCGATGCCGACCATCGCCTCGCCCAGGTTGCGCGACACTTCGGCCAGAATCTGCGGGTCGCGGTAGTGGGTGACGGCTTGCACGATGGCTTTGGCGCGCTGGGCCGGGTCGCCCGACTTAAAGATGCCGGAGCCGACAAACACGCCGTCGCAGCCCAACTGCATCATCAGCGCCGCGTCAGCGGGGGTTGCCACGCCACCGGCGGCGAAGTTGACCACCGGCAGCTTGCCCGTCTCGGCCACCAGCTTGACCAGCTCATAGGGCGCGGCCAGCTCTTTGGCGGCCAGGAACAGTTCTTCGGGCGACAAGCCCTGCAAGCGGCGGATCTCGCTGCTGACGGCGCGCATATGGCGCACCGCCTCGACCACGTTGCCGGTGCCTGCTTCGCCTTTGGTGCGGATCATGGCCGCGCCTTCGGTGATGCGGCGCAACGCTTCGCCCAGGTTGCGGCAGCCGCAAACAAACGGCACGCGGAAGTCGTGTTTGTTGATGTGGTGTTGCTCGTCGGCGGGGGTCAGCACTTCGCTTTCGTCAATATAGTCCACGCCAATCGCTTCGAGGATCTGCGCCTCGACAAAATGCCCGATGCGGCATTTCGCCATGACCGGAATCGTCACGGCTTCCATGATGCTATAGATCATGTCGGGGTCGCTCATGCGGGCCACGCCGCCGTGCGCACGAATGTCGGCGGGCACTCGTTCGAGCGCCATCACCGCCGACGCGCCCGCGTCTTCGGCAATGCGCGCCTGCTCTGCCGTGACCACATCCATGATCACGCCGCCCTTGAGCATCTGCGCCAACCCTTTTTTCGTCACCCAGGTCGATTTCTCCACAATCTCCGCCATTGGAGCCTCCTCATGCTACGAACCCATACCCGGTCGCCTTTGACCGGCGGCCTGCGGAACCGAATGGCCGCTGGGTTAATTGTACCCATTCCGCGAGTCTTCTGCAAGCAATGGGGGGGTTGCTGAGGGCGGGCGGGATTCCATCAGGCGTGGTTGCACAACCCGGTACACAGGCGCATTGGGATAGATAAGCGGCGCTATGGAGCCGGTAGCCTTATGTAACTCATCCTCACACACGCGGCGCGCTAGATCCGCATAGGCGGGCAGTAGTTCGATGCCAATGAAATTGCGCCCTGCACGGATTGCGGCCACAGCAGTTGTGCCACTGCCCACAAAGCAGTCCAACACTGTGTCACCGGGCGCAGTGAGCAGTTGAATCACGCGCCGGGGTAGTTCCAGGGGGAACTTGGTTTCGTGATTATCATTGGCCCGTACTGAAGGGATGTTCCAGACGGCGCGTGATCCCCAGGCGACCCATTCTTTGTCGGTCAGGCGATCCCGATCCACGAGCGTGGTGCCCGGTTTCCAGAAGAAGTAGAGGTACTCGAACTCGTCAATCGCCCGATAGGACAGCGTATGCCATTTCGAGTTTTCCCAAGCGGGATCTTTCATCCAGATGCGCCGATCATACAGATAGAGACCCGCATCGCTGCCTGCTTGCTCAATAATGCCGCCGACCAGATGCACGCGCGTTTGGGTGGCCTGCTTGCCCCCACGGATGTTATTGCCGTTGAGCCGGCGGTCAATGGTCTGTTCACTACAGCCTAGTAAGGCGGCGAGTTGATAACGGCTGAAATCGGGATGTAACTGCTGCGCTACCAATACATCCTCGCGGCTCACGTCAGCGCGATTGCGGCGGGGGTTCATAGCTTGCACCCGCGGCATGGCCGTATCGGGAAAGCAGAGAATGTCGGCGATATTGATCACTAAAAAGCCACCCGGCTTCAGGATAGAGTAGTGCAGTTGGATCACTTCGCGCAGCAGCGCCACCCAGTCATCATACGACATTTCTTTTTCGTAGTCTTTGCCGACATGGTACGGCGGCGACCAAACGCTGCACGCTACGGAGTCAGGTTCGATCTCGCGCAGTAAAACACGCGCATCGCCGGTATGGATTTGGTTCAAGGCTAGTGGCATGGTGATACTTTCGATGAACCGTATCTATAATAGATCCGCTAACCGGCAGTCCAACGCATGGGCCAAACGAGCCGCCCATTCCAGCGAAACATTCTCGCGCCCACACTCCACCTCGGAGATATAGGAGCGGCTCACCTCGGCGCGCACCGATAGGTCTGCTTGAGTCATACCCTGTTGTTTGCGCCGCGCACGCAAGGCTTGCCCAAAGCGCGTGCTGATGTTTTGTCGGCTAGTGCCGACAAAAGAGACTGCCCGGCTCTCACCAGAGAGTCGGGCAGTTTGAGCGGTATGGTTAGATGGCGGATCGTGTTCCATAAATCTTCTTTGAGATAGGACTTTCGCTTGACGTGCCTACGCCAGGCACGAATGAGGCTGTAATTGAGCGTCAGAAGCGAAAGTCCTATGAGAGAAGCTGAAAATGCTGCTACGCCCATTGTACGCCCTAGATTGCCTCGCTGCAAGGAAGTTACCCACATCTACCACAACCGGCAGATCCAAATCCTTATGCTTTGCTTATATTGTTTAGTATTGACTGAACAAACTAATCGTGCTATGCTTTTAGCAGAAAGCAGGGGTAATGGATGGCGGAACCTTTAGATGTAGCGAGCCGGCACTTTATCGAAGAGGTCAGCCTGACTTTTGAGCCGTTCGGCGTGCCGCGCATCGGCGGGCAGATCGTCGGCTGGCTGCTGATCGCCGACCCGCCGCAGCAGACGGGCGGCGACTTGGCGGCGGCGTTGGGAGCCAGCAAGGGATCGATCAGTACCATGACTCGCTTCCTGATCCAGGTGCGCCTGATCGAGCGCGTGCGGCTGCCGGGCCAAAGACGCGCCTACTTCCAGATTCGCGCCGAAGCCTGGGCCGAGTTGCTGGAAGCACGCATGGCCGGGCTGACGGCTATCCGCCGCTTGGCCGAGCGCGGGCTGGCGGTGCTGGCTGACGCGCCGCCGACCCAACGCGCCCGCTTGCAGACGATGTATGAGATGTATGCTTTTTTCGAGCGGGAGATGCCCGCCCTGATGGAACGCTGGCACGCGCTACAGGCGCAGCACACGGAGTAGGAGCAGGGTATGGCAGCGGTAATTGAAGCACAAGGGCTAACGAAAAGCTACGGCAAGCAGCGGGGCGTGATCGATGTCACGCTGGCGGTGCCGGCGGGCGAAGTGTTTGGCTTCCTGGGACCGAACGGCGCGGGCAAAACGACGACGATCCGCACGCTGCTTGGCTTCCTGCGACCCACCAGCGGGCGGGCCGCGCTGTTCGGCACCGATGTAGTCGGCCACACGGCGGCCTTGCACCGGCGCATCGGCTACCTGCCGGGCGAACTGGCGCTCTATGAGAAGATGACCGGGCGTGATCTGCTGACCTATTTTGGGCACCTGCGCGGCAGCAGCGACCTGACCTATGCCACGACCATTGCCGCGCGGTTGGACGCGGATCTGAGCCGCCCGATCCGCACGCTGTCGAAAGGCAACAAGCAGAAGATCGGCCTCGTCCAGGCATTCATGCTGCGGCCCGACCTGCTGATCCTTGATGAGCCGACCAGCGGCCTGGACCCGCTGGTGCAACAGGAGTTCTACCGGCTGGTAGCCGAGGCGAAAGCCGCCGGGCAGACGGTGTTCCTGTCGTCGCACATCCTGTCCGAGGTGGACCATGTGGCCGACCGCGTGGGCATCATCCGCGAGGGCCGGCTGGTGGTGGTCGAAGAGATCCGGGCGCTCAAAAGCAAGACGGTGCGCCGGATCGACATCCAACTGGCCGAGGCGGTGCCGGAAGCCGCCTTCGCGGGGCTGCCGGGCGTGCGCGATTTGCACGTCGGCGGCGACACGGTGCGCTGCACGGTTGAGGGGCCGATGGACGGGCTGATCAAGGCGTTGGCCCAACACCCCGTCATCACCCTGACCAGCCACGAACCCGACCTGGAAGAGATTTTCCTGACCTATTATACCGGAGGCACCTCCCATGCTGCGTAATGTCTTCCTGAAAACGCTACGCGATGAGCGCAAAGCCTTAATCGCCTGGGCTATCGGCATGGCCGTGCTGGCCGGCTACACACTGGTCTTCTTTCCCTTCCTACGCGACAACACCGACCTCACCAAGATGATGCAATCGTTGCCGCCCGCCTTGCGGAGCGTCTACGGCCAGGCCGATTTCAGCACCGGCTCCGGCTACCTGGGCAGTGCGGTGTTCAACTTGACGGTGCCGGTGCTGTTTCTGATTTACGGCATCACGCAGGGTGCCAGTGCCATCGCTGGGGAAGAGGACCGCCGCACGCTCGATCTCTTGCTTGCCAATCCGGTCTCGCGCACCAGCGTCCTGCTGGCGAAGTTCGGCGCGATCTGCACCGCGCTGGCCGGGCTGGGCGTGGTCCTCTGGCTGACCCTGTGGATCGGCGGCAGCTTTGTGCAATTGAACGTCCTGGTCGGCAACCTGGCGGCGGCCACGCTCAGTGGCGTGCTGTTAGGCGTTGTGGGGGCGGCGCTGACGCTGGCGGTGGGCGCGGCCACCGGCAATCGTGGCCTCAGCCTGGGCATCGGCGCGGCCGTCGCCTTCGCCGGCTATCTGCTCCGCACACTGGCCGCATCGATCCCCGAACTGGCCGACTGGCAAAAGCTGTCGCCTTTCTATTATTACAACAACCACCAGCCGCTGATCAACGGTCTCAGCCTGGGTAATGCGGCGGTGTTCGTCGTCGCCGCCGGGATCTGTGTGGTCGTCGCGGTGGCCCTGTTCACGCGCCGCGATCTGGCGGTGTAGCCGGGGCGACGGGGCGACGGGGCGACGGGGCGACTGGAACT
>JALYUO010000164.1 GCA_030853735.1 Chloroflexota bacterium | reverse complement strand
GCGCGGCGGTCGGCGCGGGCACCGGCGGGCTGGTCGCCGGCCTGACCGCGCAGGGGATCAGTGACGGCGATGCCCAGCAGATCGAGGGTCAGATCCGCGACGGCGGCGCACTGATCATGGTCAGCCCGACCCTGCGCCACGAAGAGGCCCGCGCCCTCCTGCGCCAAGCCGGCGCACAACGCACCGACTTTAGCCTGGTCGGAGACGAAGCGAAGACGAGTTCTGAATCATGAATTCTGAACTCTGAATTACGAACCACCGCCGACCGCCAACTGACACCTGACACCTGACACCTGACACCTGATACCTGACACCTGATACCTGATACCTGACACCTGACACCTGACACCTGGGAGACACTATGACACAGGCAGAGAATCAAGCCGCCGGCGCAACGAATCCGACCCCAGCGCCGGCAGCACCGGCAGCGACGGCTCCAATGGTAGCGAGCCTACCGCTGGCCGGGCCGCCACAAGCGCCGGCGGTGGAAGGCGCAGCGGCGGGGCCAACCACGGTGCTGCTGATCGCCGCACACCCCGACGACCCGGAGTTTAGCTCGGCGGGCACCATCGCCAAATGGGTCGCGGCGGGCCTGCGCGTCGTCTACATCATGGTGACGAGCGGCGACAAGGGCACGCCCGACAAGACGATGACCAACGCCCGCCTGTCCAGCACACGCGAACAGGAGCAACTCGCTGCCGCCCACGAAGTCGGCGTGGAGGAAGTGGTCTTTTTGCGCTTCCCAGACGGCTTGGTGCAGCCCGACCTCAAACTGCGCGGCGAAATTACCCGCCAGATCCGCCGCTACCAACCCTATGCCGTGCTGGTCCATGACCCGATCACCCTGTTCTACAACAACCAGTTCATCAATCACCCCGACCACCGCGCCGTGGGCACCGCCACTGTGGATGCGATTTACCCGACCGCCCGCGATCCCTTGCAATACCCGGAGCAGATCACCGACGAAGGCTTGGAGCCGCACAAAGTCAAGGAAATCTGGCTCTGGGGCAGCGATCAGCCGACCGTGGTCAGCGACATTAGCGACGAGATAGAGCGCAAGGTCGCCGCGCTCACCCATCATGCCACGCAAGTCGGCCCGCCCGCCGAATTGGCCGAGCGCATCCGCACGCGCGCCGCCGAAGTGGGCGCACAAGCCGGCGTGCCCTACGGCGAAGCCTATCGCCGCGTGATCATGCGCGCTTAAGTAATCCAACCAAGGGTGCTATTTGTCAGGTTGCCGGGGAGTGTAGCAGCGCACGGCGTGCGCGCATTCTGGGACGGTAGCAGCGCACGGCGTGTGCGGGTTCGCCGGCAGCAATGCTGGGATCATGACAAATCGCCCTGGCAAGACTACTAAGTGGTAGCGGGCCGCCCCGAGGCGCTAGGCAGCGTACCGCCACAAGGGGAACCAAACGCGCCTGATTTGCGTATGTTATAGGCAGAGAAACCTTTTCGTTAGCCGCGAGGCAGAACCTGAAAGCCGCCCGATGATGGATCGCCAGGAACAAATCGAACAATTGTTAGAACTGTACCAGAACCCGGCCCACCGGGGCGAGGTGCCTGATGCCGATGTGTCGCACCAGGGCGGCAACCCCGGCTGTGGCGACATTGTGACCTATCACCTAAAAGTGGGTACTGATGGGCGTATCGAGCAACTGCGCTTCGAGGGCCACGGCTGCACGATCAGCCAAGCCGCCGCCGAACTGGTAGCCGAGCGCATGGAAGGGACTAGCCTGACCGAGGTGGAAGGGCTGACCCATGATGAGATCGTGGACCTGTTGGGCCGCGAAGTGGTGATGAGCCGCCCGCGCTGCGCGACCCTGGCCCTCGGTACGCTCAAAGATGCGGTGCGCCTCTACCGCCAGGAACACCGCGATGTCTACCCGGAATAGTCGCTCTGAGTCGCATGATGTGGCAAATGAGTGCCTGAGCGCCGACTTCGCGGGGGCGGCGGCGCAATACGGCGACACGTTGCTGTTTATCGGCTTCGATCTGGGCGATGGGCAGTTCCAGATCACGGTCTACCCCGGCTACCGCTTCCCCTCCGATGACCGCGTGCATGGGCATATCGGCATCTTTGATGTGCCCATCGGCACCGCTTGGCCGGAAATCCTGCGCCGGGTAGACCGCATCGAGGCCAACGCCCAGCGCAACTATCAACGCTGCGTGCAATTTCGCTCTGGTGGGCGCAGCCGCTCCGGCGGCCGTGGCAGTGATCAGGGGGCCGATCATGTGGCCGAGACGTTCCGCGAAAGCTGGGCTGGCTTCCGCCTCAAACTGGCGCGCGAGGGTCGAGTGACGCGCGGCGATGTGGATTTCGAGGGCGATCCCAAACGTGCCTTCCTCGCCCGCTGGAATGCTCGCGAGTACACAGTGCGCGTCTACGACAGCGGCTCCATGCTCGTCCTGCCCGGCGACCGCCGCAGCGAGGTGCCATAGGCGGTCGTTGGTCGTCAGTTGGCGGTCGCCGCTTATTAGTTGGCCCTGTCCCGCTCCGTAAACAATGCAACAACGGTCTTCTCAGCTTTAGGGCGCACATTCTGTCCAGCCAAGCCCTCAGCAAGATACGTCACAATGAGCGTGTTCAGCGAGATCGCTTCGATGTCAGCTTGCGCTGCAAGTTTACTGTGTAAGGTTTTAGGCAGGCGAACACGCAACTGCCCGCTATGCACCGGGCGCTCTTGCGGCATGGGTAAAGGCCAACCCTCTTCTTCGTAACCTTCCACGGCTAACTCCAGCGCGACGTTCAGCTCTTCTAAGGCTTTAGCCGACGTATCAGCGAAGGCAGAGAGTAGAGGGAATTCGGTACACGTCGCAATATATGCCTCATCCGGCTTGCTCCAAAACACTTGGAAGGTATAATTAGGCATTGTCATCATCTGTGCTCCCGTATCCCATGTCCTCTAGCTGCTCAATAGCCTTTAGTAGCAAATCTACTTGATAATCTTTGGCCTTACCATTAGCGTCTTGAATATTCAAGAAGTCGCGCAACATCGAATGCTTCCATACCTCATAACTCCCTCTTTGACGAGAGAACTCGAATCCATAATGCCGCGCCAAACGACGTAAGTCGTCACAGCGGAAATTCTTGGGTGAGTGTCTTGCCTGTTCAAGGAGCTTATCAATCTTAGACATTGTGAGGTGTCCGCATGGTTAATGATACCATATATGGAACCATAATTCAATAGAATTAACGTTCTATTATACCAAGTCTTTGAGTTTAGACTAAATCTGGTGTCTGCTAGGCACAGATAGCCAGATTTTGGGCGTGATTCACGCCCAAATCGGTGAGCGAACAACGTAAGTATTCGGTTTCCAGGCACACTTTAGGCGTGCTTGT
>JALYUO010000161.1 GCA_030853735.1 Chloroflexota bacterium | reverse complement strand
CGACGAAAGAGGCAGATTTATGAGTGTCCAATGACATTCCTATCCACCGTGCGTGATTGAACTGGCCTAATAGTAGCTCTATTTCGTGAATCTAGCCAGTTTAGCTAACTAGCACATCGCCCTAATACGTAATACGCAATACGCAGTACGCCCCGTTTCACGTTTTCAGCGCGGCGTGCTATAATGGACCTTGTGAAACGTGTAGCTTTGCCGCCCCAGCCACGCATCCTGTGTGTCAAATTGGCCGATATTGGCGATGTGTTGCTGTGTACGCCGGCGATCCGGGCGTTGCGGTCGCGCTGGCCGGACGCGCAGATTGACCTGCTCACGCCCCCCTCGTCGGCGGCGGTGTTGCGCCATGCGCCGGAGTTGGATGAAACGCTGGTCTTCAACAAGTTCCCTTTCGACACATTGGGCAGCCTGTTCGATCTGAAAACGGTGGGCGGCGCGCTGGGGTTCCTGATCGGGCTGGCCCGGCGGCATTATGACGCGATCCTAATTTTCCACCACTACACGCTGCGCTTTGGCGCGCTCAAGTTTGCTGCCGTGGCGCTGGCAAGTCGTGCGCCAGTGCGGGCCGGGCTGGACACCGCTGGACGTGGCTGGTTTCTGACGCATAAAGTGGCGGATCGCGGCTTTGGTGTGCAGCATGAGGCGGAATACTGGTTGGATGTAGCAGCGCAGGCTGGATCACTGCCGCGTCCCCCCGACCGCCGCCCACGCCTGCCACTCACCCCTGCCGACCACGCCGCCGCCGCCGCCTTACTGACCGAGTTGGGGCTGCCCAGCACGGGTCCGCTGATCGCGGTGCATCCCGGTGCGGGGTGGTATAGCCCCGCCCGCCGCTGGCCGGCCGCCCATTTCAGCGCGCTAGTCACACGCTTGGTACACGAACGCGGCGCGGATGTGGTGCTGCTGGGCGGACCCGACGAGACGGCCCTGGCCGCCGAAGTGCGCGAGGGGGTGTCGGCGGACGCACGGATGCACGTCTATGCGGTGGCCGGGCGCACCGCGATTGCCGCCACCGGCGCGCTGGTGCAACGCTGCGCGCTGTTTATCGGCAACGACAGTGGCCCGTTGCATATCGCCACGGCGGTCGGCACGCCCGCGCTAGGCATCTTCGGCCTAAGCAACTGGCAGGCGTTCGGGCCGTATGTGCCCGACCTCACCCCCCAACCCCCTCCCCTACGAAGGGAGGGGGAGTTAGACGTTGACTCCTCCCACTCTTCAGACAAGGAATCAGAAGAAGGAAACTCCCCCTCCCTTCGTAGGGGAGGGGGTTGGGGGGTGAGGTCGGCCCCCGCCGCGATCATCCGGCGGGATCTGCCGTGCCAGCCCTGCCTGTACCGAGGGCTGGATCTGGGGCTGCGCGAGGGCTGCGGGCCACGCCCCTGCCTGACGGGGTTGCAGCCTTACGCGGTGGCGCGGGCAGCCTATGCACTGCTTGACGGGGCGTAAGGGTGCGCGTAGCCTTTGATGCGCGCATGGTCTATTACCGGCGCGCGGGCATCGGGCAATATAGCATCCAGTTGCTGCGCGCGCTCGCCGATCTGCCGCCCAATGAGGCAGGCGATGTGCGCGTGACGGTCTTGCAGAGCCGCAAAGACCCCGTGCCGCTGGTGCAGGACCCTCGCTTTCGTCGTCGCCCGCTGATTACGCCCTGTCATCATCGCTACGAACAAGCGGGGTTAGCGGTCGAACTGGCGACCGTGCGCGCTGACGTGCTGCACAGCCCCGATTTTATCCCGCCGTTCCACCGCGCCTGCCCCGCCGTGATCACGGTGCATGATCTGGCCTTCTTGCGCTTCCCCAACCTGCTGACCGGCGAAAGCGCACGCTATTACGGCCAGATCCGGCGCGCCGTGCAGAGCGCCGAAGCGATTATCGCGGTGTCGGCCAGCACGGCGCACGATCTGGTCGCATTAGCGGGAGCCGATCCGCAGAAGATCCATACGATCTACGAAGCCGCCGCGCCGATCTTCCAGCCCGGTCCGCCGCCGGTGTTGCCGGGCTATCTGCTGTTCGTCAGCACCATCGAGCCGCGCAAAAATCTGCGGACGCTGTTGGCGGCATACCGCTTGCTGCTGGATGGGGGGCGGGTGCGCCCGGTGCCGCCGCTGTGGGTGGTGGGGCAGCGTGGTTGGCTCTATGAGGACAGCCTACAAGCGATCAGCGATCTGCACCTGGGGGACACGGTGCGCTTATTGGGCGGGGTGGATGCGGCGGCGTTGCCTGCGCTCTATCAGGGGGCGCGGCTGTTCGCGCTGCCGTCGCTCTACGAGGGCTTTGGCCTGGGCGCGTTAGAGGCGCTGGCCTGCGGCACGCCGGTGCTGGCCGCCGACGCGGGGGCGCTGCCCGAAGTAGTGGGCGACGCGGGCCTGTTGCTGCCGCCCAGCGACCCCGCCGCCTGGGCCACCGCGCTAGAGCGCGTGCTGGGCGATCCAGCGCTAGAGGCCGACCTGCGGCGGCGCGGCCCCGTCCAAGCCGCCCGCTTCTCGTGGGCGCAAGCGGCGCGCCAAACGCTGGCGGTGTACCGACAGCTGGCGGCACTTTAGTCGGCGGTCGTCAATCGTCAGTTCTTACGTTTTACGTTTGTAGTTACTCAGCTTATAGCTAAAGAGAGAACTGTGTCATTCTGAACGCAGTGAAGAATCGGTTAGGCTAAGTATATACCTACCCGCAGGCGCAATCAGGCCGGAGTGAGTCGCCTTCAGCAGCAGGATCAGCCAGTCAGCTGATTCTTCACTGCGTTCAGAATGACAGAACTTCTTTCTCTTTTTACAGCATTAGAGGCTGAGTAGTTACTTACGTTTTACGTTTTACGTTTTACGCAGGGGGCAGCAGCGTGTACATCGTCGTGGGACTGGGCAATCCGGGGGCCAAATATGAGCGCACCCGGCACAACGTCGGCTTCCTGGCCGTGGACGAATTGGCGCGGCGGCACGGCCTGGTCTGGCGCGGGCAGCAGGCGCGGGCGCAGATCGCCAAAGGCACGATCAACGGGGTGCCGGTGACGCTGGCGAAGCCGCAGACGTTCATGAACCTCAGCGGCGAATCAGTAAGCGGGCTGCTGCACTGGCACAAAGCGCCGGCGACCCAACTGATCGTGCTTTACGACGACATGGATTTGCCGCTGGGCAGCATCCGCGTGCGGGCGCGGGGTTCGGCGGGCGGGCACAACGGCATCAGTTCGATCATCCAGCATCTACGCGGCCAGGAGTTTGCCCGCGTCCGCATCGGCATCGAGCGGCCGGCCGGTCCCGGCGAGCAGGTAGACTGGGTGCTAGGCCATTTCAGCAAACCCGACATGGAAGAAGTGCAGGCCGCCATTCGCCAAGCCGCCGACGCGGTGGAACACTGGCTGGGCAACGGCATCGAAAAGACCATGAACGCTTTCAATGGCGCAGCCGCCGACAAGGAGCCGACCCCGCGTACTCCCCGCCCACCTCGCCCAACTGCCGCGCCCCCTCCTGAAGCGCCACTACCCCCCGCGCCCGTCCAACGCCCACGGCCGCCCCTGCCCGGCCTGGGCGGCCAGATTGCCGCGCTGCGCCAACGCCTGACGGGGCACGACACCCCGCCAGAGCCCAAGAGCGAACCGTGAGCGACAGCAATCCGCAATCCGCAATCCGCAATCCGCAATCGCCCCAGTGGGTGTTCGTGCATGGAGCGGGCGGCAACGGCGACTTCTGGGAATTGGTGCGCGCCCAGTTCCCCGGCGCATGGTGCCCCGACTTGCCTGGTCACGCGAACGGGCGCGCCCGGCGGGCAGGCGACGCGGTGCCGACTGCCGAGGCGGGCCGCGACTCGGTGACGGCCTATGCCGATTGGCTGATGGCGGCAATCAGCGCGCAGGACTGGCCGGCGGTCGTGCTGGTGGGCCATTCGATGGGCGGGGCGATTGCCCAGACGGTGGCCTTGCGCCGGCCCGCGTGGCTACAGGGGCTGGTTCTCTCCGGCACCGGGGCACGGTTGCGCGTTGCGCCGGAATTGCCGGCCTTGATCGAGCACGACCCCGCAGCGGCGGTAGATTGGGTGCTTGATCATGGCTTTGCCACGCCACCGAGCGCCTACCGGCGGGCAGGGGTGCGCCGCCAGTTGCTGCGCGTGCCTGCGGCGGTGACGTTAGGCGATTACGCGGCCTGCAACGGCTTCGATGTCATGGCTGAGGTCACGGCGGGCGGCATTACTGGGCCAACCGTGGTGCTGTGCGGCGACGCGGATGCCATGACCCCACCAAAGTACAGCGCGTGGCTGGCGGCGCATATCGCCGGGGCCGCGCTGGGCAGCGTGCCGGATGCCGGCCACTTGGCCCCGGTTGAGCAGCCCGCCGCCTGGACCGCCACCGTACAACGGCTGCGGGCAGGGCTTACGGAGTCGGGGTCAGGGCCGTCGTTGGCAAAGGCTGCAACGGCTCCGGCGTAGGAGTGGCGGGGAAGGGCGGCAGGCTCACTGCGTCGCCCACCGCGATGCCGTGGCGACGGAAGTAGCCCTGGTTGACTTCGAGCGCATAGACATAGGGCTGGGCTGAACTGTGCAGCGTCTCGTCCAACGGCTGCATATCTTGCAGGTCCACGATGCGCCGGTTCGCGTCTATGAAGGCAATACTGAGCGGTAGCAGCGTGTCGTGCATCCAGAACGCCACATCGGTCGCTGCGGGAAAGACGAAGATCATGCCCTGATCCTCGGCCATTGTGGTGCGGTTCATCAGCCCACGCTCTTGGCGGATCGGCGTGTCAGCGATCTCGATATACAGGCGCACCGTGCTGCCCTGCGTCGGCGTGATCACCAGCGACGGCAGCGCATGATCGGCGGTCGGTTGGGCTGCTGCGTCGGCTGGGGTCGCGGTAACGACTACGCTGGGCGTAGGCACCACAGGCGGCGCTAGGCTGGCCGTAGCAGGCGGCGGTGTTGCCGAGGGCGGCACGGTAGCGGTGGCCGGTAAGAAGGCCGGTAGCGGCGTTTTCAGGTCAATGCCCGGTGTGCCGAGCGCGGGCGGCGTGGGGGCCGTGCAGGCAGCCAGCAGCAGCAGCAGCAGCAGTGCGCTGAGACGACCTAACCCCCCGCCCCCCTTCCCTACGAAGGAAGGGGGAGGACGACGCAATCTCCCCTCTCCCTTTAGGAGAGGGGTTGGGGGTGCGGTCGGCGGTGAAGGAGGAGGACGACGCAATCTCCCCTCTCCCTTTAGGAGAGGGGTTGGGGGTGCGGTCGGCGATGCGGTGGGCGGTCGAGGCATCTATTTCTTCCAGTAGTCGCCGATGGCGGCATCGGCCACGATAGGCACCTTTTGCAGGATCTGCTCGCCGGCGCGCACCATCTCATGCTCCACGATCTCTTTGACCGCCTCCGCCTGATCCGCCCGCACTTCCACCACGATCTCGTCATGCACCGTGTTGACCACGCGCGCATCAAAGCCCTGCAAGGCCGTCCGCAAGAAGACCAGCGCGATCTTGGTCATATCTGCGTTGCTCCCCTGGATCGGTGTATTCTTGCCCTGGCGCTCAATTGAGCCAATTTTGCTGCGGTACTCTGGGTCGTCGCGGTTGGGCACGTCGTAGAAGCGGCGGCGGCCCAGTGGCGTGTCGCTGTAGCCTTTGCGGACGGCATCGCGGGCCGCCTTATCAAGCCATTGCTGGATACCGGTATAGGCTTGGAAATATTTCTCGATCAGCGCCTTTGCTTCGTCGGGCGAGACCCCAAGTTGCAGCGCCAGCGAACCGGGGCCACGGCCATAGGCCAAGCCGAAGTTGATCGACTTGGCCGCCGAGCGTTGCGTTTTCGTTACTTGATCGAGATCCACCTGGAACATTTGGCTGGCCGTAATCGCGTGGAGATCCCCCCCACCCTGGAAGGCTTCAACAAAAGCCGGGTCGCCGCTCAGTTCGGCTAAGATACGCAGCTCTGCTTGCGAATAGTCGCAATTATGGTTAATAAACCCACCCGTTATAAAAGTGGATGTATCAGTAACCGTTAGATCATAGACACGCTGGGGTATGCTTTGCTCAACACTCACCACTTTATCGCACAGCAGTGAGCAATCCACCAGCGTGTCTATACCCAACTGGTCAAACACCAGGGGGTACTGCTCACGCAGCAGGGTTACTGTACCAGTTGAGAGGCGGCTAGTACGACTACGAATATTACGTAGTAGGCTCCCTGGCCGCGCAGGTAATTCCGTTGTTTTCAAGATTTTCGTGACTTTGGCCTGCATATTCGGCAGTCCGCCATGCCCATTCTTGCCACTAGGCACAGCAAGTAGCTCTAGCAGGCTTTGCTGCTTACGTGCCGATACAAATCCTACCGCTTTGTGGAACGTTCCCTTCCAAGCGGCAGGGATCGTCAGCATCCAGATATAGCCACAACCTTTACCATGCTCGATCTTGGACCGCACAGCAGCAATACCCAATAAAGCCAATAGTTCTTGCACCTCACGGGCCAGACGTTCATGCACAGTGCTGAAGGAAACGCGCCCTGTGCTAGAGCCTTGCACCGATCCATCCGCCTCGAATAATCCACGCAAATAGGCTGCAATCATGTCCGGTCCGGCTGTCCAGAGCAAATTCGGCACATGATCCTTAGCGGAACCGACTTGCTGGAGCCATTGCTTTATTTGTTTGCTGTAGAGGCGTATATCATACACGCCCCGATAGGCTAAAGGCTTGGGATGATAGGCAAAAAGTGACTCGCACAGCCCTAGAAGATATTGTGCAAGATCGGTATCTTTAGCCGCGACCACAAAACCCACATAATCTACCGCGAATGTGCCGTCGCCGGTGATATAGCCTAAGAGCAGCGCGAGTTCTGCCGATAAGATAGCTGGTAAGGGGTGATTTACCGCGTTGAAATGATTGTAGTACAAGCCCGGTAATATAGGCAATGGACTGCCTGTGAGCGCCGGTAAGCCGAGCTTTAGCGCCACCTGATCTGCCGGTTGTAGGTCACAGATAGCCCGCCACACATACTCGCCAGAGCTGTCAACAACACGAATACGGTGTTCAGGAGTGACGGTTATTTCATAGCCCATCCCGGTTTTCAAGGTGACGGTTTCCCGGACACCCTGATCAATGACACGCGCTACATATTGGAGACTGCCGTCCTCTTGCAGCACCCGATCCCCTATCATGACCGCTTCAATCGGTATTAAGCCCCGTTCGCAAGCGACGCGCGTACCCTCAGCAACACAGGTCACAAGTTTATAGCCCTCGGCGGCGACAAAGCAGGCGCGGAAGTCGGAGGTGGCCGGGATTTGCTGCACGTTGGGGTCGGTGCAGGAGAAGCGACCGGTATCGGCCCCGTATTGCTGGAAGTTAGGATGCAGGCGGCCCGTCTGCGCGTTGATCATCTCCAGCAGGTGTTCGCCGAAGGCACTGAGCGTCTTTTCGTGTGACCGATATTCGAGCAGCTTTTTGATGGCTGGGTGGTCACCGGCTTTGGTCAGCGTGGCTTCACTGGTGTCGCTGAGTTCGACCCCTAGACGGCCAAACGTCTCGATGATCTGCTGGCCGCTGTTGAGATTGATCGTCGGCACGCCGAACATGGTGGACTGGCGGGCCACCGTCGCCACGATCTCGTTCAATTCCTCGGCGCTGCGGTCGCGCTCGATGGTGACGCGGCGCAGGATCTCGCGCCACTTGGCGGTGTCAATCTTCACCCCGGCCAGTTCCATGTCGCCGACGGCGGCCACGCACTGGAACTCCAACTCGGCCACTTGGCCCATGCGTAGCTTCTTCAGCTCGGCAGATTGCAGACGTTGGATCTCGAACAGGATCAGCGCATCGCGGGCGGCGTAGGTCAGTTGCTCTTCCGACAGATAGCCGTCGCCGCGCACACCGACAAAGCTCTTGCGAATCGTTTTGTCCATGACGATGCCGCAATATTTCAGCGCGATCTGGCGCAGACTTATCTCGCGCGCCCGGCCGGCGGTGAGCAGGCGCTCGGCCAGCATGGTATCAAAGACGTTACAGAGTTCGATGCCGGCGATCTGTTTGAGGATCTTGTAGTCGAACTTGGCGTTCTGCAACAGCTTGAGGCTGCGCCCGCTTTCGAGGATCGCCTTGAACGGCAACGGGTCCACGCGCTGGCAATCCACAATGTAGGCTTTGTGTGGCGTGGCGACCTGTAGCAGCAACAGGCGCGTGGTATAGGGGTCCAGGCCGTCAGTCTCGGTGTCCACGCCCAGCACCGGCTCGGCGCTCAACAGGTCTACCACTTCGTGCAAGCGGGCCGCGTCGCTGATCAGCTCGTACTCCACGCCGCTCAAACCTTCATCGCTGCGGATCGGCGCAGTCGGCGCGGGTGTATCACCGTTCGCATTCGCCGGCAGCGCGGCGGCTTCCAGATCGAACAGGGCGATTGGACCGCTGGGCAGGAAGGCCACAGCATCGGCAGCCGGTGCGGAGGGCACGAGTACCGCCGCCGGCGCGCGCGCTGCCGGCGGTGCAGGCCGGGGGCCATCCTTGCGCCCCCGCCCGTTGCTGCTGCCGTTGCTATAGCTGCCGCTGCTGCTGTTACGCGGTCCGCCGCCGGAACTGCCGTTGCTATAGCTGCCCTTTTGCTTGCCCGCCTGCTCTTGCTCATAGCTCTGCCAAAGGTCCAGGCAATAGCGATCCGCGAGCGGCGTGGGCGCGACGACCGGGCCGACGAAGCGCCGCTCTTGCCAGGCCAGCACTAGCGCGGCATCGTCGGCTGCCGGGCAGACCGGGCAGGCAGCATAGTCACCGGCATAGCGGTGCAGGCAAACGCGGCAGAGCGCGTAGCGATGGGCGTAGGCCGTGCTGGGCAGCGGATCGCCACAGCCGTCGCACAGCGGGCGCAACGGGCGGTCCGCCGGGTAATGAGCCGGCAAGAGGTTCCAGTGATAGCAGCGTGGGCAGCGGGTGTGCATTAGGGTTCCTTGGGGCCGAGGCAGCCCAGTTCATACAGCCATTAGCCCATTATACCCTATCTATTGGGTCTAAATTTGAGTTTAGACTAAATCTGGTGTCTGCTAGGCACAGATAGCCAGATTTTGGGCGTGATTCACGCCCAAATCGGTGAGCGAACAACGTAAGTATTCGGTTTCCAGGCACACTTTAGGCGTGCTTGT
>JALYUO010000160.1 GCA_030853735.1 Chloroflexota bacterium | reverse complement strand
ACGTAGAGCAGGCCCGGCGGATAGTCCACAAACACCGCCCGCCCGCTGTAACCCACTTTCGCCGCCGGCAGGTCGCCGGCCAGTGCCTGCCGGATCGTTGCCGGGGTGAGCGGCGGCGGCGGTTT
The DNA here is from genome assembly GCA_030853735.1 of Chloroflexota bacterium. Lineage (GTDB taxonomy): Bacteria > Chloroflexota > Chloroflexia > QHBQ01 > JAICKM01 > JAICKM01. The sequence goes on along the minus strand of JALYUO010000160.1, from coordinate 4,960 downwards.
CTGGCGCAGGGTGTAAATGCCGGTGATGCCCAGTTGGGTCGTCGCGTAGGCCCAGGCTTTCCACACGCCCATGTCGCTCGTACCGACCGTCGGCAAACCCGGCAGGCGCAGGACCAAGCCCAACAAGGCGACAGCCAGCAGGGCGAGGGCGGAGCGGCGTGGCCCGAACAGGGTTGCCATCAGCGCACCCGCACCGCGCCGAGGTCCACCGCGTCGCCGACCTGCCGGGCCGCGTCGGGGCAGGCCACCGGCACGGCCTGGAAGCCGCCGCCCGCCGTGCCGTAGACCCCGCCGATCAGCCGATACAAGCCGGGAGCCAAGCCGGCGGGCAGTGGCAGGTCGGTCAGTTCGCGCGTGGGCACGCTAAAAGGCCAGGCGGAGGTCGGCTGCCCCGTGGCGCTGTGCGGATTGTCGCGTCCGGCTACTTGTTTGCCGCTGCTGTCCAGCAGGTGAACAAACGTCGCGTAGTCGCCGGGGGCACGTAACACCAGCCAATCAAGCGCGATCTGCAAGTCGCTACCCGCAGGCACCCCCGCTTGCCCTGCGCCGGGGCTGAGGCTGGCCCCCAGCAGGCGCAACTCCACCGGCTGACCCAGGTCACAATCGAGTTGCCGGGCGGGTGCGTCGGGATAGATTTTGGGCCGATAGACATTGAGCGTGCCGTCGAAGGTCAGATCATAGCCCGCCTCGAACGCCACGCCCGCCGCCTGGCTCCAGCGCCACGCGCCATGCCGCAGCAGGATCAGCGGGAAGCGCCGGTCGCGCAAATCCTGCACCAACTGCCGCTCATCCCAGCCGCTGCGGTCGCCCATCGTGGCAATGGTGTCGGGATCGTCGTAGACCGGTTGCCGACCGTTCAGCAATAGCAGTGTGACATCCTCACTATAGATGTCGCCCACGGCGGCCTGCACCAGCTGCTGCCGGCCCTGCATCTCGCCGTCACGCGCCGCGCTGGGCCAGTAGCTGGTGCTATACCAACCAGCCAGGCCCAACGGCTGCGGCTGCCATAGCCAGGCCGCCTGCGCCAGCGCCAACCCCGCCACGCCCACCGCGACCCCTTGTGCCCACCGCACCGGCGCGGTTAGCCCCGCCAAGCCGCGCCCCACCAGCCAGATCAGCGGAGGAAATAGATCGAGCAGGTGATTATAGTTGGCCCCCGAATAACCAGCCTGGATCATCACCGAGCCGGTCGCCGCGCCCAGATAGACCACCACCAACGGCAGGTCTAGCTGTTGCCATGCCCTGGCCCGCGCCGCCCGCCGCAGCCGTCCCAACCAGCCACCGAGCAGCGGCCCCGCCACCAGCGCGCCAATGAGCAGCAACGGCCAATATTCGCCTGCCAAGCGACCCATTAGCCGCCGCCAGAACTCGGTCAGCCAGGGATAGGTCTGGTATACGATAGCATGATCCCAGAAACCGCGCGCAGACAGCACGAGCAGCAGGATGAATCCGCCCAGCAGCAACACCAGGAGAGTCGCACCGAGGCGGAGGCCCGCCCGCCAGTCGCGCAAAACCAGCCAAGCCACGCCCGCCGCTGCTGGAGCCAGCGCCGACTGCTTGGTGAAGAAGGCCAGCGCAAAGAGGGTCAGCGCCAAGCTCTCTTGCCGTGCGGTCGGCAGCCGGTCGCCCGCGCCCAGCACGGCCAGCCCGCCCAGCCCGCAGGCCAGCGCGAGCATATCTTGCTTGTAGAGCGTGGCCCAGATGATCACCGGCGACAGCGCCAGCCACAGCGCGCCACAGGCCAGCGCACCGGGCCAGGGCAGCCCTTCGCGGCGCGTTAGATAGGCCAGCAGTGCCGCAACCGCCAGGGTCGCCAGTAGCACCAACGCCCGCGGCCCCGCCAGCCCCAACCCACCCAGCCAAAGCAGCGGCGCAGTCAGCACATAAAGCAGCGGCGGGTAGGGCGCGGAGAGGAAGCGGTCGGGCGGGTTGGCGAGGTAGATGTTGGTGCCGTGGGCCAGCGCCCAGGCCGCGTGCAAGTTCACACCTTCGTCGTAGTCGAATTGCCAGGGCCAAGCTAGGTTGGCCCCCGCGAAGCCGGCGAATAGGCCCAGCCGGGGCAGCAGCGCCAAGCCCAGCGCCACGCCGAGCAGGCCACTGACCCGCCGCGCTCTAGCGGCCACAGGTGGGGCAAGCCGCCCAGCGCAGGCTGACCGGCGTGCCGCAGGTCTCGCAGTCGCGCCGCAGCTTAGTGCGGCAGTGGGGGCAGAACATGAACTCGCGGTCCACGCGCCGTTTGCAGGCCGGACACACCTCTGCATCTTCGATGTCGGCCAGCAGATATTCTTCTTCCAGCGACCGTTCGTAGCCTTCGGCCAGGGTCTGTTTGGGGCGCAATAAGAGGTAGAGCAGGCAGCCGGGGATGGTGAACACGGCCACCAGCAGCGTCGAAAGCGCGATGGCGATCACGTCGCGGGTGCGCGCGCTGATGTCACGAAAGGTCCAGATGATCAGACTGAGCCAGAAGGCCACCAGATACGCGCCGATACAGGCGACCAGTAGGCGAAACTCTGGGCTGATGCTGATATTGAACAGAAAGTTGATGGCATCGCTAAACGGCGACATAACGCTCCCTAGCCGGCCCCGTTGCGCGCCGGAGTGCGCCGCCGCTCGGATCGTACCCTGCCGGCGCTTACATCGAACACCGCCGGCAAGAGTTCGCCCGCACCGTCGCCGTCGGCTGCCGGATCTTCGGCTTCCACTAAGCCGAGGCGCTGGGCGATTTCTTTGCGCCCCGTGAGCCGGATATAGTGGGCGCAGCTTTGCCACGCGGCCATGCTGAAGCAGACCGTGGGTAGCGGCAGGTCATCGGGATCAGAATCCCGCTCATAGGGCACGGCGCTACAGATTCGCACGCTCACCCGCGTATCGTCAATGGTATACCGAGTAGCCAGGCCAGCAAACGGGCAACTCATAGTACGCTCCTAGGTATCAGGTGTCAGGTGTCAGGTGTCAAGCCTTCATGAGGCGCAGGAGACGATTAGCGTCTGCCAAGCCGCTAGTTGTCTCCTGATCCCTGACCCCTGGCCCCTGACCCCTACAACGGCGCAAACCGCTCTACGTCCAGCACCCACACGGTGGCCCCGCCGACCTGGACCTCGACTGGGCGGGGCAAAAACATTTCGCCTGCACCATAGGCGGGTTGGAAGGGGCTGATATACTCGGTGCGGGTCAGGCAATTCTCGCCCAACAGCCGCCACAACTCCGCCAGCCGCGCCTCCTCGGTGCCGATGAGCAGGGTCACGTTGTTTTCGCGCAAGAACCCACCCAGGCTGTCCACCTCGGTTAGGCGAAAGCCCGCCGCCGGCAACACCCGCCGCAGCGCGCCCAGGTCGTCACCCTGGATGACCGCAATCACGAGTTTCATGCCTGCATTATATACGATCTGCGCCGGAAGTGTTTAGTGTTTAGTGTTTAGTGTTTAGTGTGTTCCTGCGGGGCAAATGGGCAACATAGCAGCCCCGAGCTGCTACCAGTCCGGCAGCTGCGGCCAGCCGAGCGCGCCGCCCTGGTAGAGACCGGTTGAGGAAACGTGCAGCGCCCGGTTGAAGCGCGCCGAGGCGTTCTCCCAGGCAATGGTCATGGTCAACTCGACAACCTGATCGGCGGTGAAATGGCGGGCCACTGCCGCGAACAGCGCGTCGGGCACGGTCCCCACCAGGGTCATCGCGTCCGCCATTTGGAGCGCGGCGTGTTCCGGCTCCGTGAACAGGGAGCTGGCGGCGTGGTCGCCTATCGCCTCGAACTTAGCGTGCGGGATACCCAAATCGCTGCCGCCGGCAGCATTGATGTCTACTCAGAAGGGGCAGCCGATCAGCCCCGCCACGCGGACATTCAGTAGCGCCACGAGGGTCGGGGCCAGGGTCGCGGATTGGTCTAACCCGGCCCACATTCCGCGCACAGCCTTCAAGATGCTCGGTCGCCGCGCATAGAGCCGATGGTTCTCCAGCGCCTGCCCATAGTTCCGCTGCTGGGCCGCGAACACAGCGGCGGCATAGCTGTCCACCGCCGCCTCATCTACCCCTGGTATGCGCGCCATTGCGCCGCCTCCCCACACGCCCCGCAATGAGTTGCGGACCTACACCCCGCCCTGGCATCCGCCCGCAATAGATTGCGGACCTACACCCCGCCCGGCGCATCGTAATTCAGAACTCAGAACTCCGAACTCAGAACTCCGTCAGTCGTGGCGGAAGATGCGGACGCGGCGGTTGGGTTCGCGGCCCCGGCTTTGTGAGCCGAGGTTATAGCGGTCGGCCATTTGGTGTTGCAGGCGGCGGATGTAGGCGTTGGCGGGCGGCAACTCGACCGGGTGGCCGGTTTCCAGCGCCTCGGTGATCGCCGCTTCGGTTTCTTCGATGGCGCTGGTCACCGGGTCGCCGTCGTCGGTCAGCACGGCATCGGGCGGGATCTCAAACAGGCTGGACAAGATGCTTTGCATCTGGCTGGCCGTATTGCTTTTGAGCACATAGACCGGCAGCCCTTCGGCTTCGGCTTGGCGCAACGCAGGCGGCTTTTTGCGGTAGTAGTTTTTGAGCGTCAACACCACATCGGCATCGCTCAGATCTTTGCTGAGGGTCACGTCCAGGTTCAGGCTGCCGACGGCCTGCTCTAGGCGCGTGCGGCTCACCCCGAAGGGGTAGATGCGGAGCGGCTTGGTGGGGCTGCCGGGCGCACCGGGCGCGCGGGCAGGACGGGGGGTGGGCGGGGTGGCCGGCATTTCGGCGGTCTCTTCCGCATCTCCAGCGGCATCGTCATCATAAATCGTGAAGCCGGCGGCGGCAGCGCGGCGTTCCAGCCGTTGCGCGGGATCGCTCGCCGGCGGCGCGGCGCGGTTCGGCCCGGTTTGGCGCATCGGGCCGGGGCTGAGACCGGCCATACTGCCCGCTTGCCCGCTTTGGCTGTGGGTTAGCCGGCCACTGAGGCGTTCAACGCCGGCCCCGGCAGATCCAGGGGATCCGCC
>JALYUO010000156.1 GCA_030853735.1 Chloroflexota bacterium | reverse complement strand
CGGCAGATCTGCTTGCCAGACCACGCCGCCCGCCGCGTCCAGCAGACGCAAGCTGAACTTGAGGTCCGGCTGGGGCACGGTGCCCGGCGCAGGCGCGGCCCAATAGAGGCTGATCGGTTGGCTGTCGCCGGGCGCGAGGCGGCTGCCGTCGCCGGGTAGCCAGACCCCCACCAACTGCGGGCCACCGGCCAAACCGCAATCGCGCGCCTGCGGCGGCTGGGCCGGCGGCGGGCGCGGCACCCACAGGAAGCGCACATCGCGGTATTTGGGTTGGTATTCGGCTTGCAACGCGGCCAGGGCCGCCGGCGACCAACGCGGCGTGAAAGTTTCTTCGGCAATGTCGTGTTCGAGGATCACCAAGCCGAAGCGGTGCCGTCGGATGTCGGCCAACAAGCCGCTTTCGTCCCAGCGCCCGGCGGCGGCCTGGATCGTCATCTGGGCGGGATCGTCGTAGGGCAACTGCTTGCCCGCCAGCAAGGCCAGCGTGCCGTCTTCGGTCAGCACCGGGCGACCGGGACTGGCCGCCACTTGGCCCAACAGCACCGCCATGCGTGCCGCCTTTTCGTCCAACGGCTGGCCCAGTGGCGAGTACCAAGTTTTGAGCGGCGCAAACAGGCCGCTTTGCAGCACCAGCAGCCCCAGCGCCCCGCCCAGCGCCGCCGCCGCCCAGCGCCGCGTCGTGGCCCACTCCGCTAACCGGCCCAGGCCCACGCCCACCAACAGGCAGACCGCCAGCAGCGCCGGCAAGAGGTGGTTGTAGTTGGCGTGCGGCGAGAGATTAGTCCAGACCGTTAGCGGCAGCGTGACCAGCGCGTAGCACACCGACAGCGGCGGCAGCCGGCGGACCCGCGCCGCCTCGACGAGACTCCCGACCGCGATCAACGCGGCCAGCGCCAGCAACGGCCCCGCCTCCGCCACCAGCGCAGCGGCGTTCTTGCCCAAGCGTGCCGGAGTCAGCGGTTCTACTCCGGCCAGCAGCAGATGGGCCAACAGTTGCCCGCCCAACGCCGCGTTCAGCAGCAACAACGGCCCGGCCAGCGCCAGCCCAGCCCCCATGCACCAGCGCCAACCAGCCCGCCCGCGCCCCAAGCCGACGAGGCCGCCCGCCAGCAACGGAGCCAGCGCCGTCTGCTTGGTCCACACCGCCAACACGAGCGGCACCAGCGCCAGCCAAGCCAGAGGAACCCCGACCCCTCCCCCCACCCCTCCCCTAAAGGGGGAGGGGAGAAGCCCCCTAGCCCCCCCTTCTTCTTCTGCGGACGAGAGAAGCCGTCTAGCGCCCCCTCCCTTCGTAGGGGAGGGGGTGGGGGGGTGAGGTCGGCCCGGTGGGTCTTCCGCAGACAGTATCTCCCGTCTAGCGCCCCCTCCCTTCGTAGGGGAGGGGGTGGGGGGGTGAGGTCGGCCCGGGCGGTCCCGCCACGCCCAGGCGAGCAGCGCGCCGCCCAACGCGCCCAAGCCCAACGCGAGGTTGTCTTGCTTGTAGAACGTGGCCCAGACGATGACCGGGCCGAGCGCCAGCCAGCACGCCGCCGCCAGCAGCCCGGCCAACAGGCCCGCCCAACGTGCGCGCGTCTCAGCCACGACCCAGGCGACCAGCGCGGCGGCGACCAGCAGCGTCCCCCCCAGTTCGAGCGCCCGCCCGCTCCACAGGTTCACGCCCCACCCGCGCAAGGCGAGGGCGTTCAAGCCATAGAACAGCGGCGGGTAGAGCGACGACGCAAAATGGTCGGCGGTCAACGGCGGGTAGGGCGAGTGGCCGTGCGCCAGCAGCCACGAAGCGTGCAGGATGATGCCTTCATCAAAATCAAGCTGCCAGGGGAAAGCGAGTACCGCCGCGCTGTGCGTGGCGAACAGAATCAGCCGCCCGACCAGCAACGGTAGGGGCAGCAACAAGCCGACCAGGGGCAACCACACAGCGAAACGCACACGCATGGCCCGATTATACCCGATGCCGCGCATTGCGGCCCAGCGCGGCGTAGCGTATAATTGGCCGAATTATGGATACACACCACCATCGGGGCGCGCCGGCGTCCGACCCTGTCTGGCTCCGCATCCTGCGTCTACTGGGGCCGGGCGTGCTGTTTGCCGTCCTCACGATGGTCATGACCTGGCCGCTCGTGACGGACCCCGCGCACAGCATCATCAGCGGCATCACCGCCGATGCCGATGTCAGCCGCTGGGATCTGTGGTGGCTCAAAACGGCGCTGCTCGACCGCCACAGCAATCCGTTCTACACCGACCTACTCTACTATCCGTACCGGAATGCGGCCCAGCCGTTGCCGCTCTACTACCACACCTTGCAACCGCTCAACGGCCTACTGGCCCTGCCGGTGCTGCTGCTGACCGACGCGACCACCGGGCCGACGTTGGCCTACAATCTGCTGGTGCTGGGCCATTTTATCGCCGGCGGCTGGGCCATGTACGCGCTGGTGCGTTACCTGACCGGCAGCGTGGCGGGCGCGCTGGTGGCCGGCACGCTGTTCACCTTCAGCCCCTTCCACCAATACCACCTGCACGAGGCGCAACTGGAACTGATCCCGCTGGAATGGGCACCGCTGTTCCTGCTGTTCCTGCATCGCCGGCTGTACGCCCCACCCGGCGCGGGTCGCCGGCGTGACACGCTGTTGGCGGCGGGCAGCTTGATCGCCGTCAGCTACACCAGTTGGTACTGGGCGCTCTACTTGTTGCTGGCCGGAGCCGGACTCGCGGCTTGGCGGATATTCACCGACCGCGCATCCTGGCGGCGCACAAGCCTCGCTTTCGGCGCGGTGCTGCTGGGTTGGGCTGTGTGTACGGGCCCGTTCCTGTGGGCCACCGCCCGCGCCGCCGGCGATCCCACCTTTGAGTTGGTCAGCGGCCTCGACTACGAAGTGCGCTTCTCGCTCAATCCCCTGGACCTGTTCACCGTCGCCAAAGACCTGCGCCTGACTCCCGCCGTCTGGTTCATGGGCCCGCTGGGCCTGAGCGCCTTGCTGCTGGGGGTGCTGGGCGTGTTCCAAATGCGGAATACGGAATGCAGAATGCGGAGTGATGACGCTAAGATCAATAAAATACAGAATGGCGACGCTAAGGAATTGTCAAACAATAACCTATCCAATTTAGCTCCCGATTTGGCCTTGAAAAGGCAATCAAACCGGATAGGTTATTGTTTGACAATTCCTAAGAACGAAACAACAGATAATGATCCCGGCACCGTCTCCCATTCCGCATTCCGCATTCCGCATTCCGCATTCTTCTGGCTCCTCCTCGCCGTGAGCGGCGCGCTGCTGGCGCTGGGGCCGTATCTCAACCTGAACGACGCGCAAGATGTGGCCCACAGCACCGGCCTGCCCCTGCCCTATCTGTTGGTGCGAAACCTGCCGTTCCTCTCGATTGCCCGCGTGCCGCGCCGCTTTGTGCTGCTGGCGAACCTGGGGCTTGATGTGCTGGCCGGCGCGGGAGCCGCCTACTGCGTCACACGGGCGCGCGGGTGGGTGGCCGGCTGGGACGCAACCGCTGGGCGGGTGGCAGGCGTAGCGACCACCGTGGCCCTGCTGGCGTGGCCGTTGGCCGAGTTCGCCGTGCTGCCGCAGCCGCTGCACCCGGTCACACTCTCGCCGTTTTTCACCCGCTTGGCCGCCGAGCCGGGCAATGCCGCCCTCCTCGAACTACCGATCACCGCCCACTACCTGCACGATCACCAACGGATGCTCTATCAAACCGTTCACGGTAAGCCGATCTTTGGGGGATATGTGGCTCGGAAGGTGCGTGACTACTACCTGGAAGACTCCTCGCCTTTCCACTCCTTCTTAGACCTGGAGCCGCAGCCGCAACCGGACATCGTACCGCCCCTAGACCCCCTGGCGGTGCTGAACTATTACCGTATTCCGTATGTGGTTGCCTACAAAGCGGATGAAAGCTACCTCAGCGCCGCTGACCGCAATCAGGTACTCGCCTACGCCCGCAGCCTGTTTCCCGATCCCGCCGCCCAAGTACAGGACGATGGGCAACTTACCGCCTATCGTGTGCCGCCCCTCAGCAACCCGCCGCCGCTGATCTGGGTGGGCGCAGGTTGGCAGCCGGTGGAGCACGACAGCCGGCGCATTTGGCGCTGGAGCAAAGGGCAAGCGGCATACCTGCAACTGCTCAACCAAACGCCGCTGCACGGACCGCTGCGCTTCGTCTCCGCCACCATCGTGGGCCAAGCCCAATTGACCGTGCGCCTAGACGATACCCTGCTGGGCACTGTCCACCTAGTAGCGGGCGAACAGCTCTATGATCTCGGCGCGGTAACGGTGCCGCCCGGCGAACACACCCTCACCTTCAGCGCCGACAGTCCGCCGCACCCCGCCAACGAAGCCGGCGGCGCAGCCAACGACCGGCGGCTGCTTGACTTCCTACTCACCGCCGTGCAACTCCCCCGCCCCGGCCCCTGACCCCACGCCGCCGCAACCGCCAACTAGCCGCGCTTTTGCCTGATCTTGGGGCGCGCGGGGCGCAGGCCACGATCCGACGACCACAGCGCGTAGGGAGCCATCGTTAGCCCGGCCAGGGTCAACAGCGGGGTGTCATAATTGATCCGCCAGCCCACAAAGTCGCGCCATGCCTGCTCGCGGTCGGCTTTCAAGGGCACACCGCCCGCCGCTAATTCCGCGCACGCCGCGTCATATTCGGCCCGCGTGATGCTGATCGGATCACCCGGCTGCGGCGCTGCGTTATAGGCGATGCCGAAAAAGTCGCAGATGCGGCGCAGGGCCACGTAGCCCGCCCGGATACACAGATCGGCCCGTGCATCATGCGGGATGTCGAGGGTCGAAGCGGCCAGCGCCGCGGCATCTAGGATCGTGCCCGCCGCCGTCACCCACGAGCGATCCGGCTGCGGGGAGCGGAAGAAAGCCAGCGCCGCCAGCGAGGTATGGCTCTCCTCCACATCGGCAAACCAAAGCTCCCACCGCGCCCACAGATCGCCCAATTCCCCCAGGTTGTGGATGCGCTGATAGCGTAGAAACATCTCAATCGCCGAGGGCGGCGACCCGGCGCGCACTTCGAGCAGCGTCACCGCCGTCTCGCGCCGGGCGAACGCCGCGTACATAGTCGGCAGGTAGGCGATCAGCAGCGCCACCAGCACCAAGCCGATACTGGCCTCAATAAAGGCCAGCATCGTAGCCCCCAGGCCATCTACGGTGGCGAACCCCAGCGTCAGCAGCGAGGAACCGCTGACCTTGAACGCCATAGCGGGCGATCCCACGCCGGAGGCCCAGAACATGGCCGCAAAGCCCAAGCCAACCAACATCAACCAGACCGGCGGCAAAGCCAGCAGGCTGATCGGCGCATACAGCGCCATCGCCCGGTCGCGTTCGGCATAGGTCTGCACACGACTCGTCCGCAGATCGAATACCCGGCGCACCACCAGAAACACCACCCGTGTGATCGGGTCGGGCGCGCTACGCGGCAACACAAAGCTGACCGTGGCCGACACCAGCGTGCGAAGCACCAACCAGACACCCCAAAGAAACACCAACACGCGGCCGCCGATCACGGCGATCATTCCCCAATCCATTAGCCACCTTTAACGTGATATGTGGGCCTAGCGTAGCAAGGAGCAAGCACAGCAGCAATACTCGCCTACATATACCATGTCGGCCCGCCTGCCGGCAAGATCACCGGCTCCGAGTGCGCGCGCAAGGACCAATCTGGGGGGCTAGGGGCTAGGCAGCGTGCTGCGACAGGTCCGAGCGGACCATCGTGGTGGCTAGGGCAGGTTCTATAGTCCTTCA
>JALYUO010000139.1 GCA_030853735.1 Chloroflexota bacterium | reverse complement strand
GTCTCGTCCTGCCCGACACGCCGGCTACCGCCGACCTGCCACCGCAAGCCCGCAGTGGGGCCACGCGCACCCTGCTGGTCGCCCTGCTGCGTGCGGCGACGGGCGGCGCGCCGATGGTGGTGCGGCTGGAAGATCTGCATTGGGCCGACAGCCTTTCGCTCGACCTGTTGGCGGCGCTGGCCCAGGACGGCCCGCCGTTGCTGTTGCTGGCGACGCACCGCCCCTTTGGGCTGCCCGCGCCGCCTTTCCTGGCGACCCTGCCGCCGCACCCGGCGCTGGCCCTCAGCGAACTGGACCCGGCGGCCGCGACCGACTTGGTGCTGACTCGCGCGCCGGATCTGCCCGCCGCGACGGTGGCCGCCATCGTCGAACGCGGCCAGGGCCACCCGTTTTTCCTCGAAGAATTGATCCGGATGTACGAAGAGACCGGCACGCTGGACCTCTCGCCCACGGTCGGCGGCGTGATCCAGGCGCGCATTGACCGCTTGGCCGAAGCGGCCCGCCTGACCTTGCGCGTGGCCGGGGTGCTGGGGCGCGTTTTTTCGCCGCGCGACCTGGCGGCGATCTACCCGGTGCCGTTGTCGGCGACCGCGCTGGCGGCGCATCTGGCGGACTTGGCCGGCTTCGGCCTGACCCTGCTGGAACGGGCCGACCCGCCGCAATACACGTTCAAGCACGCCATCACGCAAGAAATCGCCTACGGCAACCTGTTGCACACCCAGCGGCGCAACCTGCACGCGGCGGCGGGCGACTGGTACTGCCGCGTGGCCGCCGATGACGTGGCGCTGATCGCCTACCACTATGACCAAGCGGCGGCTTGGGATCGGGCGTTGCCCTACCTGCTGCGCGCCGCCGAGTCCGCGCGCCTGGCCTACGCCAACCAGGAAGCCGTGCGCCTCTACAGCCGGGTGCTGGAGGTGGCTCCGCCCGACGACTCCGTTACCCAGTTCACCGCCTTGCTGGGCCGCGTGGAGGTTTGGGAATGGCTCGGCGACCGCCCGGCGCAGTGGGCCGATCTGCTGCGCTTGGAGGCGTTGGCCCCCAACCTGGATCTGCGGCAGCAGGCACAGATTGCCGTGCAGACGGCGCGCTACCACGAAGCGGTGGGCAATTATGCCGAGCAGGGCATCGCGGTGGAATGGGCGGTGGCGGTGGCAACAGTGGCCGACGATTACGAGTCCCTGCTGGAAGCCTATTTTTGCGCCAATCGCGCCTGCTATATGCAGCGCCAAATAGACGCAGCCTGTGCGGCGGCGTTGCGCGGCTTTTGGCTGGCCCACCAGCAGCAGGACCGCACCGGGCTGGCGCGCTTCTTGATGGCATTGGGCGGCATCGCCGAGCATCGCGCCCACTATCGTCAAGCGGGCCGGCTGTTCGCCCGCAGCCGCCGGCTGTATCAGCAAGCCGGCCACCGCCTGGGGATGACGATTCTGGGGACGCGCCAGGCTTCGCTGCTGACGGTGGCGGGTGATTACCCGGCGGCCCAAGTGCTCTATACCGAGGCGCTGGCTTTCTACCGGCGCATCGGCGAGCGTCACCGCACCGCCGCCCTACTCAAGGATTTAGGGGATGTCACGTACCTGTTGGGCGATTACGAGCAGGCGACCCGCTACCTCAGCGAAGCGCGGGTGCTGTTTCATGCGATGGCGGATTGGATCCACGAAATTATCTGCCTGTTGCTCTTAACCGACATGGCGGTGGACCAAAACCGGCCGGCAGCGGGGCTGCCGTTGATCCACGAAGCTCTGGCGTTGGTGGAACGCTGGCCCGACTCGCATATCGCGGGCTATGTGGCAGCCTGTCAGGGTCGCTTGGACGTGGCGCTGGGCGATCTGGCCCACGCTGCGGATCGCTTTGCCTTTGTGTTGGCCTTGCCGCTGGCCGCGACGGAGGTTAGCGTGCGTGCGCCGGCGCTGGCCGGGCAAGCGTGGGTGGCGCTGGCGCAAGGCGATCCAGCCCTGGCGGCGCGCGCCGTCACCGCTTGTCTCAGCGCCCTTACCAGTGTGCAAGGCGATCAGCCCCTCGAAATCTATGACAGTTGTTATACAGTGCTGGCTGCGCTGGGAGATGCGACGACGGCGCAGCGCGTGTGTGCGGCGGCTTACGCGCGCTTACAGGCGGCGGCGGCGCGTATCTCGGACCCCAGCCGGCGCGCGGCGTTCCTCAGCCGGGTGCCCGTCAACCGCCGGGTGGCGGCAGCAGCCCAAGCGTCTGGAGTCGCGCCGCCATCCAGTCCGCCGGCACGTTGAACAGGCCGGCCGTCAGGCGCGTGGCTTCCTCTGGGGTATCAGTGAGGGTGGTGGTCCAGGGCCAGGCGCGCTGCACCCAGGCGTGGGGCATCATGGTCAGGCGGGCGAACAGGTCGGCTTCGATCTCGGCCTGCGCGTGATCGCGGCTCAACGGTGGCCCGTCGTGGCGATCATAGGGCAGGGCCAAGTCGGGGCTGCGCGGCAAGAGATGCAGCAGCACATGGCCCGCTTCGTGGAACAAGGTGGCGAACAGTTGCGCGCTGCTCACCGTCGTGTCGAGGAACAGCGCCGCGTGCTTGCGGTGGCGGGCGTAGTCCAGCGGCAACGAGTAGCCGTAGACTCCGCGCTCCAAAGCGTTAGCTGGGTAAATCTTGGTGGTCGCGTCCAGCAGGCCAATCAGGTTCAGGATGGGAAAGGGCGGGCCGTCGCCGCCGTACAGCGTGACCATTTCACTCGCTACACGGGCGACCCCTAGATATGATTGGAACGGTAGGTGGTAGAAAGCGGGGTCAGAGAAATCAAGGTCGGGCACAAGAGGTCTCCCACACATGAGATCAGGGATCGTAGGTCGGCGCGGCAGGCGATGCCACAAAATCGCCCCCGCCCGTGCGGATTACGCACCTATTGTAGCACAAATGTTCTGGTAATGCAAGCCGTGATTTTTCACCACAAAGACACAAAGGACACAAAGAATATCGAAACGGCAACACGGAGACACGGAGACACGGAGACACGGAGACTGTAAGAGATTTTTGTGGTTAGTGGTAACGCTTCCGTCGTGCGCCCATACGGCGGGCGCACGTCAACAGGCCGCATGGGCGAGAGTCGGACTGTGGGAGCGGCCTCCTGGCCGCGATAGGCTGCCCCTACCCGTGTCATGGGATGGCGCGAGGGTAGATCGAAGTGTAGCAAGCTAATCGCGGCCAGGAGGCCGCTCCCACAGTCCGACCAGTCCGACTCTACCCACCCGCTCTTGTAAAACCCGAAAAACCTGCGCGTCTTGGCGGTGCAAATCAGTCCAGGCGGGCGAGGAAGAAGAGGCGCAGGTCGCCGCCGGCGGGGGTGTAGTCGGTGTAGCCGGCGAACTGGAAGCCGCTGTGGCGGGCGAGATTGATGGCGGGGTAGTTGCGCGGCGAGAGGCGCACGGCCAGGGCGCGTAGCTGGCCGCCGCCGCCGTGTTCGAGGGGGGCCGTGGCCCAGGCGCGGGCGGCCTCGATCAGCATCCGACCCACGCCGCGCCCGCGCTGTTCGGGCG
>JALYUO010000129.1 GCA_030853735.1 Chloroflexota bacterium | reverse complement strand
GGGTATGCCACGCGCCAGCGCGGCCGGGAGGCCGCTCCCACCGTCCGTGGGGGTTGCCCGCCCACCGCGCTGCAACGCGAGAACGCATAAGCCCTGCCCTTGTATGGCCCCTGCTTTCCCTCTGCCGACCATTGCGCTATACTGCGGCAGCGAGTGTTACGTTCCTTTAGCGCCAGGAGCCCGCCCATGCGAATCGGAATTGTGGCCGACATCCATGCCAACTTGCCGGCCTTTGTGCGCGTCCTCACGCAACTGAAAGCGGCCGGAGCCGCCGACCACCTGTGGTGCCTGGGCGACATGGTGGGCTATGGGCCGTGGCCCAACGAGTGCCTGGAATTGCTGCAAACCCACAGCCATCTGTGTCTGCCCGGCAATCACGATTGGGGCGTGATCGGGCGCACCGAGGCGGTGCTGTTCAACGATGCCGCGCTCTTTGTCTTGAACTGGACCAAAGAGCAACTTAGTCGCCCCAACTGGACCTACCTCGAAGCCTTATCGCTGATCCAGCGCGTGCCCGCCCCGCCCTTCACCCTGGTGCATGGCAGCCCGCGCGACCCGATCTGGGAGTATTTGGTCGAAACCAAAGACGCATCGCCCTGCTTCCGCTTTTTCGATACACCCATCTGCCTAGTCGGCCACAGCCACCTGCCCCTAGTGTTTCGCAAAGCTGCCGGCAAGACCACGGTAAGCGCGCCCAGCGACGGTACGGTGCTGCAACTGGGCACGGATCGGCTGATTATCAACCCCGGCAGCGTCGGCCAACCGCGCAACGGCGATCCGCGTGCCCACTACGCCATCCTCGACACTGCGGCGCACACGATCAGCTTCCACCGTGTCGTCTACCCCATCGTCCTCACCCAGGCGCGAATGCGTGAACTCGACTTCCCGCCCCTGCTGATCAAACGGCTGGACCTGGGCCAGTAGGCGCGCTAGGGGTCGTGCCGCTGGGCCTAGCGCCCGTGTGCCTCCCAGGCTTGGCGGCCCAAGAAGCCGAGCAGGACGTTGTAGGGCGGCGCGTTTTCGGGATGCAACTCAAAGCGGGCGCGCTCGAAATATTGCACTGTGTAGCTTTTGCCGTCGGCGCTGTTGACTTCGCTGAACGGTTCGCTGATCGGGTAGCCGTTGACGAACAGGCCACCATGCGCTTGCCAGTAGGCGGCAAAGGTCGGCTCCACGTTATGGCCGGTCTGCGGGAAGAAAGTGGAGCCGCCCAGTGGGGCCGTCGGCGGATCGACCGGGTGGAACTGGCGACCGACCAGCCCCAGCAGCACATCGTAGGGCGGCGTATTCTCCGGGTGTAGCTCAAAGCGGGCGCGCTCAAAATATTGCACCGTGTAGTTTTTGCCGTTGGTCGCGCTGGTCTCATCCAACGACGCGCTGATCGGATAGCCGAATTGCGCGAGGCCACCATACTGCCGCCAGTAGGCTTCCATCTGCTTGCAGATGCTCTGCCCCGTCTGCGCGAAGGCGGTGCCGCCGGCGCACGCAGCGGGCGGCGGCACCGCCGTGGGCGGCGGCACTGCCGTGGGCGGGGGTGCTACCGGGGGTACTACCGTGAGCGGCACGGTATCCGGTTTGCCTTTCCACTGCTTGGCGTATTGTTGCGTCAGATCCAGATAACGATTACCATAGCTGACGCTCGGCTCAATTTGCGTGCCCTCGAACCACTCATTAAAGCTAGTGATCGTGATCCAGTCGGGATTGTTGGCGAGGGCGGCCTCCCAAGTCTCCTTATACAGCGCCCCGTCGCGGCGCGGGAACACTTTGGCGTTACTGCGCGGCGGTACGACGCGGCTCTCGTCCCAACCGGGAATGACACTGGGCACCGACAAGCGGTTGGTGCCGTGCGCCTTGTTGTAATCATTCACAATGCCGCGCCACTGAGCATCTACCGCGTTCACATTGGTGTTAGCGCCCCATTTGCCGCCGCTAAACAGGTGGATCGTGTCAAACACATCCAGATAGCTGGGATCGGTGGTATCCACCGACCAAATCTGGCTATGGCTGGGATCGATCTGGTCGCGCACGCTGCGCCAAGCTTTGGCATCGCCCAGCGCGCCGGGTGCCCAGAAAAAGACCACCGGCTTGCCGCCGGAGCGCAGGTAAGCCGGGTGGCCCATGTATTTGCCCAGCGCGATCCGCAGTTGTGAGACCACATCGCCTTTTTGCAGCGCGTAATTGGTCTCAAAATAGATCGTCGCCTGGAAATGGTGCTTGGCCGCCGTGTCCAGCAATAGCGCGAAGTTGTTGTCGGTCTCGGTGCCGCTACCTTGCCAGGAGCTGATGAAAGCGTCAATGCCGGCCGCTTGCGCCTCCGTGACTTGGCGCTCCACCACGTCGGGGTGATCGGAGATGTAAGGCTTCGTCGGCTGATCGCTCATCTGGTCGGCACGGAAGCTGGTGGGGCCGTACCACATATAATAAAAGGCCAGCAGCAGGTGCTCGGCGCTTTGCGTCGCCGGGGCCGCGTGGGTGGCCGGCGCAGGAGCGGACCGCCCGCTCAGGATCAACAGGAGCGCACACAGCACGACGAGGCTGCGCTGCGACCAGCGCACATGGCGGGGATAACGCATGGGGATTGGACCTTTCGGGCAGTTTAGGCTGCCACAAGTGGAGTGGGGTCTACGTCCGTCGCTGAGAAAGGTGGTTGAAACAGCTTACTGAAATGGCAGGGGAAGGTCGTGATAACTGGGGCGTGACAGCCGCCTACTTTGATTGTACCAGAGTTAGCGATAGAATACAAGAGACCGCTTATAGGAAATTAGTCCTATATGCGACGCAGTAGGGGCGCGGGCGGTTGCGCGCCCCGCCGGGTTAGCGGCAGCGGCGAAAGCAGGGATCGTGGTCAAGTTCCAGCAGCAAGGGGCCGGCCAGGGGATTATGCAGACCGGCCAAGCGGCGCAGCCACACCCGGCTTGCGGTGCACTGCCCTTGCAACGCCTGCACGCGGGCCATGCCGAAGTGGGCCGCCACGTTCGCCGGGTCGAGCATGAGCGCGGCCGCGAAGCCGGCCTCGGCGGTCGCGTAGTCGCTCAACCACATCGCCATTTCGGCGCAATTGACGTGCAGATTGGCGTTGTCGGGCATCAGCGTCAACAGGCGGGTGAAATCGGCCAGCGCGCCGCCGAACTCCGCCCGCGCCACCAGCGCCGAGCCGTGGTAGAGCAGCAGGTCGGGGTCATCGGGATTGTGGCGCAGGCCGCTCCAGGCATCTTGCTCGGCCTCGCTGAAGCGTTCGAGTTCGACCAGCAGGCGCGCCCGTTGCTTCAGCAGCGCCGGGTCGCCGGGTCGCCGCGCCAGCGCCTGGGTCCATAGGTGCAGCGCCAGCCGCGTATCGCCCTGGCGGTAGGCCCGCTCCGCCAATTGGTCATAATGTCCTGCGTCGTCTTGCATCAGCGCTCCCACCCACTGGAGTAGAACAGAGGTACTACATTATAACCGGCCCTGCGGCGGGACGCAAGTCGCCGGCGGGTGGTAACTGTTCAGTCAGCGGTTGTAGGG
>JALYUO010000104.1 GCA_030853735.1 Chloroflexota bacterium | reverse complement strand
GCGAGACATCCGCTAATGCCACATAGCGGACATTTGCGGTGCCGACGCGACAGACCGGGGCTGTTTCAGGGAGCAAATCGCCAAATCTACTACTACAGACACTCGTATAATTCCTAGATTTAGCAATAGCGCGAAAGTCGCCCTGTGAGTTAAATGGAGCCGCCAAGGAACACTGCTTTCGTGCTCAACCAGACCGCGGCTTGCCCCTTGTTTTGCTCTCACAGGGCGACTTTCGCGCTATTGCTAGATTTACACGTTCCGTGTTTCTAGGCCAAATTCACACCAACGCGCATGGATGCACGCAACTACGAGCGGTAGCTATATACTATCGTCCGTAGTTTGTGTGTCCTAAAATTACACGTATCCTGTTCATAGGCCGGCTTACAGTTGCACAATTCTTAGATTAGGGGCGATGACGGCGCTGGGCCAGGGCCGGCGGGTCGCGGGCTGGGCGATCATAGACTCCCCCGAGCCCTTTAGGAGAGGGGGTTGGGGGTGAGATCGGCGAGTACCCACTAATGAACCAAAGACCCCCGCATCAGCGTATACTTATTTGTATGCAAGCCGGAACCTATCCAGCCGCCAAGTGGTATGCTGCGATCCTGAGCGTGGTGCTCATGGTGGCCTTGCCGCGCCCCGTACACGGCCAAAGCGACGACTACGCCGAGCAAGACACGCAGTATTTCACCATCAGCTATCCTCGTTCCGCCGCCGCCACCGCCGGCTGGGTCGCTGGGTTCGCCGACAGCACTGCGGCCCAGGTCAGCGAGTTACTCGCCGCCGATCCACAACCCGGTTTGCGCGTCCTGATCTATGCCACCGCCGAGGATCGCCTACGCAGCACCAACTTGTTCAGCCCTAGCGCCGCCGGCGTAAACGTGACGCGCAGCGAGATCAGCTTGGCCGCCGACGGCGCACAGGCGAACCCGGCGGCTGTATATCTGAGTTTCCGCCACGCGCTGGTCCAGATCATCGCCGGCAACCTGACGGCTCACCACTTGCCGCCGGTGTTGCAAGAGGGGCTGGCCCAGTATATGACGCTGGACCCCGCCCGGCCGGCAGCGGTGGCGGTCGCCTTGCGTACTGCCACCGGCCACTTTCACCTGTCCGCTTTACTGGATGCCGGTACGCCTGCCGATGGGGGACTGTTGCCGGCCCCAGCGGTCACGCAAAGCTACAGTGTCGTGGCCTTTCTGGTAGATCGCTATGGCTGGCCCACGCTCACCCGCTATATCGCGGCTGCGGCCGGCGCGCCCACGGCTCCGGCGGCACAACAGGCGTTGCCGAGCGTGTACGGCGTGTCGCTAGACACCCTGGCCGCGCAATATGAGCAATATTTGCCGGAGTTCTACCAAGCCGGCGGCGCGCCTAATCCGCTGCTCACCTACGATCTCACCCCCGCGAAAGCCGCCTTTGCTGCCGGGGCCTTTGCCGACGCGCAAGCCCAGTTCACCCGTGCGGCCGCAAGCTGGCACGACCTGGGGCGCACGGTGCGGGCCGCCGAGGCCACCACCGCCGCCGCTCAGGCCGGCCAAGCTGCCGGTGCCGCCACGGCCTTGCAAACCGCCCGCCAAGCCCTGACCACGCACCAGTATGCCGCCGCCGGTGCTGCCGCCGCGCAAGTGGGACCGGCTTTTGCCGCCGCTGGTCTGCCCGCCTACCGCGATCAAGCCCAGGCGCTGGCCGATCTCGCCGTCCGTGGCCGGCAGGCCGGCGATCAGTTGGCCCAAGCCCGTAGCGCGCAAGCCGGCTTTAACTACCCGCAGGCACAATTTGCCGCGCAAGCGGCCGGCACGACCTTCGCCGCGCTCGGCGACAGCGACGGAGTCGCCGCCACCAACGGCATCCTGGCCGCTATCGCGCAAACCCAACGCCTCGTGCGCGATGGGGCGCTGGCGCTGGCCGCAGTGGCCGCGCTGCTGGCCGGGATCGCTGCATGGCGCAGCCGCCGCACCCCACAACAGGGGCCGGCGCATGGCACACCGTCCACGGAAGAGGCTCCATCATGGATGTAACCCAGACTGCGTTGCAGCAACAACTGACCGTCTACCGGCGACGCATGGGGCGGGCGCGTGGTAGCCAGACCGTGACGTGGGCCGCCGTCGCGGGCGCGCTCGGTTGGCTGGCCCTGGCCGCCGCCGATTACGCCGCCGTGACCCTCCCGCAGCCACTGCTGTTGGGTGGGGGCTGGACGGCGCTGGTGGTCGCTGTCGCCGCGTTGCGCTATCGGCGGGCGCGTCCTTCGTCGGCCCAGCTGGCCGCGCTGCTCGATGGGCGGCTCGACAACCGCCAGCGCGTCGTCACCGCCGTTGAACGGCTTCAGGAAGCCGCGCCGAGCGCGATGGTGCAGGCGCAACGCACCAGCACCGTTGCCCGTTTAGCCGTGCTAAATCCGGCGGCAGTGGTCCCCATTCATATACCCTGGGCGCGGATCTGGCTCAGTGCCGCCGTGCTGGCGCTGGCCGTGGGCTTGGTAGCGGCCCGCGCCGCGCAAAGCGGGTTTACGCCGCTCCAGGCCGGGGCCTTGCCGTCGTTGCTCTTGACTCCACAGGCGGTGGGGGCGGCGGTTACGCCCGGCGATCCAGTCGCCCTGGCCCAGCAGTCGGCCCTGGCCCAGGCGGCGCTCGACCGGCTGGCGCACGCACTGGGCGAACAGAGCGTCACCCAACGCGCCGCCGACAGCCTGCGCCAGGGCGATTACGCGCAAACGGCCGCCCGGTTGGCTGAGGTGGGCCGGCAAAATGATCAGCTTTCCGATGCGGCCAAAGAAGGCTTGGCGAAGTCGTTGCAGAGCGCCGCCGGCGATACCCCCGCCGCGCTGCCGCTGGCCGATGCGGAGCAGACCGCCGGGCAGGCGCTGGCGAACGGCCAGTATGCCGACATCGCGGAGGCCATGAAACGGCTCGGTGACGCAGTGCAGGCCACCGGCGGGCAAGTGATCGCGCAGCAAGACATCGCCCGCAGCTTCCCGACCGCCACCGCCGAAGCGCAGGCCGGGCAGCCGGGCAGCCCCGCGCAAGGGGCCGGCGCGGCAG
>JALYUO010000103.1 GCA_030853735.1 Chloroflexota bacterium | reverse complement strand
GCGAGACATCCGCTAATGCCACATAGCGGACATTTGCGGTGCCGACGCGACAGACCGGGGCTGTTTCAGGGAGCAAATCGCCAAATCTACTACTACAGACACTCGTATAATTCCTAGATTTAGCAATGGCGCGAAAGTCGCCCTGTGAGGGCTAAAGAGGCGATCCGCGAGACTCTATCCAGACACATTTGCCGTCTCGTGTGGCGGCAAAACTGGGGCCACAGGGCGACTTTCGCGCCATTGCTAGATTTACACGTTCCGTGTTTCTAGGCCGAAATGGTCCAGTATTGTGCGTAAATACTATATAAAGTAGTAGTGCAGATTCACCATAATTTTCCACTGCAATTTACACTATACCTGCGTTGCCTTCGCTCCCGACAGCCGCACCTTGGTGGCCGGCACCGCTAGAGGTAACGTGCAAGGCGGGCAGGTCGCCGACGGCACCCCCCTGCCCGCCCTGCCCGCCCACCCGGCTGGGATCACCACCATCGCCGTAACCCCGCAGGGAGACGGGATCATCGCGGGGTTCGGCAACGGTCGCATCAGCGTGACAGCCCCAGCCGGTACCGCCGCCCCGTTAGAGCAGGTCGTCGCCGGCGACGGGCGCATGACAGGCTTGCGCTTCAGCCCGGACGGTCGCTATCTGGAGAGCACTAAAAAGTCGGGGGGGCTCCATCAGGACGGGCGCGATCCCCGATTCCCAGGCACGATCCGCCTCCTCACAGCGCGGTCCTATCCTCCCTGCGTGTACTTGTAGTACGTGTTGCGCGAGATGCCGACGATTTCACAAATCTCGCGGACACTGTGCCCTGCCTCCTTCTTAAGCGCGCGTGCGGCTTTCTGCTTCTTCTGGTCGACGCCGGGCGGGCGGCCCCCGGTGCGGCCTCTGGCTCGCGCCGCCGCCAAGCCTGCCTGCGTGCGCTCGCGGATGACGTCCCGTTCGAACTCGGCCAACGATGCAAAGATGTGGAAGATCAGTTTGCCGCCGGCGGTCGTGGTATCGATCTGCTTCTGCAAGCTGTGGAAGCCCACACTGCGGGTGGCGAGCGCGCCCACCGTCTCCACCAAATGCGGGAGGGAGCGGCCCAGGCGGTCGAGTTTCCAGACCACTAGCGTATCGCCGGGCCGGCACTCGGTCAACGCCGCGGTCAACCCCGCCCGCTCCACCCCGGCTCCGCTGACCATGTCGGTAAACACCCGCTCACACCCCGCCACCCGGAGCGCATCCTGCTGGAGATGCAGATTCTGGTCGCTGGTCGAAACCCTGGCATAACCGATCCGCATGGCCCCCCTCCTCGCTCGCTACCCGTCGGGTATGTATCCCATGAAACTCAACGGCGGCTCCTGTCGCTGGTATGTGCAACGCATAGACGAGTTTTATGGTATGCTTAAGGGCGTTGCTAGGGTCATAAGCGGCATGGATTTGGGCCACACAAGGTGTACCACGAAAAGGTTCGTTTATTTGCACACCGCCGCCCGATGGCGCGCTGGCCGCCGAAAGCCACGGCCCGCCCTTAACCACCGAGGGAGCCCTATATGAGCACCGAGGAGCCTGCCGCTAATGTGCCGGTGTATCAACTCAAGGTCGTGCTGCGTGATTGTAGCCCCCTGATCTGGCGCCGACTGCTGGTTTCCAGCGACACGACCATTGCCCACCTGCATGCCATTCTCCAGACCGCGCTGGGTTGGGAGGATCTGCATTTGCATCGGTTTCGGATCCATAGCAAGGAATATGGCATTTACCGCGAGGTGGTATCCTCTTTGACGACAACCCCTGCCAAGTCCAACTCTCCGCTTTCAAGCTGCGGCCCAGCGAACGATTCGCGTATGAATATGACCTGGGGGATTTCCGGCAGCATGCCATCCACCTTGAACAAGTGCTGCCGTGCGATCCCCACAAGACCTAGCCGGTGTGCATGGCTGGCACCGGCGACTGTCCGCCGGAGGATAGCGGTGGACCTGCGGGGTATCAGCGCCTGATCGAAGCGCGTTACTCTTGGGCAGCGGTAGAGCAAATGCGTGCGGATGGGCTCC
>JALYUO010000091.1 GCA_030853735.1 Chloroflexota bacterium | reverse complement strand
GCGGTAGGCGGGGCGTGCTGGGCGGGGTGCGGTAGGCGGGGCGTGCTGGGCGGGGCGCGACGGGGGGCGGCCTGCCGTTACGTGGGCGTTAGCCCCCCACGCATTCGTGTATTCGTGGCCCATTCGTGGCCGGTCGGCCCCCGGCGTGGCCGGTCAGCCCCCGGTCGCCGCGTATCGGGCACGGTCAGCGCACCGGCGGTACGGCGGTCGGAACCGGAGGCATGAGGGTCGCCGTGGGTGCGCCCAGGACGGCGGGGCGCACCAGCGTCGGCCAGCCGGTGGGGTAGGGCAGCGGCGTGGCGGTTGGCCCGGCGGCGGGGCCGGTGGTGAAGTAGCTGACCGTATCGCGCACCCCGGCGTGACTCACGCGCACCTCGATGCGGCTGTTGGGGCGCAGCGGCGCGGCCGGCCGGAAGGTGTGCGTCATGCTGTCGCTGCCGCCACCGCCCTGGATATAGTTACTTGTGGGCGGATCATCGGCGTAGTACACGGCCACTCCGCTGCCGCCGTTATAGCCCAGCAGCCATTCCAGACCCCCCGGCTCGGCGGGCGTTTGCACCAGGATTTCCGTATTCACCGGCACGCCGGTCGCTTCGGGCGGGGGCACCTGGCGCAAGATGGTCGGCGTGGTTACCCACCAGCCCAGCGCCCCCAGCGCGACCAGCACGCCAACCGGAGCCGCCAGTCGCGCCATCAAATAGCCGGCATCCCAAGCGCGTCCAGCGGAGCCGCGCCCCCAGACGGCCAGCGTTTGCCACAACGCCCACCCGATCACCGCCGCAAACCCACCACGCACCAGCCCAGTGAAGATCAACTTGGCCCAAAGCGGCACGCCGGCCGCAAAGTATGGATCGTTCACGAGCGAGCTAGGCCAGGGCACCTGCACGACGCGCCCGTATTCGGCCAGCAGCACCCCGGCCGCCCCTGCGTACCACAGCAGCGCGCCCAAGACGGCGGTGCGCCCGACCAGCGTCACCCAACGGCCCCACGGTCGCTCGGCGGCGCGTGCGCCCAGCAGCAACACGCCGGTGCAGATCACCGGGAGCCAAAAGCCCACCAGAAAGGAGAACGGCCCGTAGGCGCTAGGACCGGTGACGGCGTAGGTGGGGAAGCGCAATGCGTTGCTTTCGCCCGCCGCGAGGCCCAGCCACGCCAGCCCGGCCCCCGTCAGCACCGCCGGATAGCCCGGCAGCCGCAGCGTGCGCCAGTTCCGCGCCACATATCCCATCAGTACGATGCCCAGCACCACGCCATAGGGCACGACCAACCAGACCAGCGCCAGCGCCGCCGGGTTCAACAGAGCCGTCAGCGCGTTCACATCGGCGGCGGCGGCGGTCCAGCCGGGCAACCAGGGGCTGCCGCCGGGTTGGATGCGGAAATTGGGGCCGGTCGCCAACGCCTCGCGCTGCGGCGGGTTGAACAGCATCAGCGCCAGCCCGATCAGCACGGCCTCATGGGGGAAACGGCGGCTGGGCGCGTCTTCCGTGCGCCGCAAGACCGCCCCGGCCAGCAAGGGCCACGGCAGCAACAGCGCGGCAAAAGCCAGCGTGGTCGGCACGACGAGTAGCGCCCAGCGATCCCACGGCGTATACCCGCCGCGCGTGCCGTCGCTAGCGAACGCCCAGGCTTGCCCCGCCAGCAGCGGCACGCTCAGGCCCAGCCCCAGCAGCGGCCCGCGCCACCAGCCCGGCGGCAGGCGCAGCCCCCGCACCGCGCCCGCCGCGCCATAGATGAGCGGCAGCCCCACCATCAGCCCCAGCGCGGGTAACAGTTCGCTGTTGCTGAGATAGCCGTGGCCGAGGTTCAGCCACCACGCCGGGAAGCTGACCAGCGCGATGCCTTGCAGCGTGGCCCAGGCCGCCAGCAGGCGCGGCCGGCGATAGACCAGCGCCACCAGGGCCATGCCGCCGCCCAGCAACAGGTTGGCGAGCAAAAAGCCCTCGATCTGATCCTGATCCGCCCAAGTGTAATACTCGCTCCCCTCGAAGCGCATGATCAGCCCCACCGGCACCAGCAGGGCGACGACCACGAGCGGCCAGGGGGCCCCCGCATCGCGCCGCCCCCACCACAGCAACCCGCCGCACAGGGCGACCAGGCCGCCATACCACAGCACCGCCGCCGGCGGCAGCGCCTGGGTCGTGAGGGCCAGCCCCTGCGCCCCCAGCGCGATCACCATCAGCGCATGAGCCAGCACATAGGCGGCGGTCACGAGGCGGGTCAACAGAGCCAGACGTTGCGGCATGGGGCGATCCTTTCGTGGGCGGTGAACCGTCGGCGGTGGGCCGTGGTAGGTGGGCCGTGATCCCTGATCCGGTCTATAGCTCTAACGGACGACGGCGGCGCAGGTTGCAGCCGGCGGCGGCGCACAGGTCGGCCACGCCGGGGGGCGGACCGGCCACGCAGGGGGCCACGAATACACGAATGCTTGG
>JALYUO010000079.1 GCA_030853735.1 Chloroflexota bacterium | reverse complement strand
CTCCCTTCGTAGGGGAGGGGTGGGGGGAGAGGTCGGCAGGCGCAACGGCAACGCTGATTACGCTGCCGCCGGAGCGGGCGAGTTGGACGTTGGAGTATCTGTTGCAGGCGACGGATGATCCCAGCCTGTTGGTGCCGGCGGGCGAGGTGTGGCGGCAACGGGGCAGCACGCTCAACTTCTTGAACCGCAAGTTTGATGCGCCGCAGGAGCGGTTGCTGGCCGGGCTGGGACGGGCAGCGCGCCTGTTTCCGGCGCTGGAGCCGAGCCTGCGGACGGCGCGGCCCGAAACGGCCACCCTCACCACCAGCCAGGCGTATAGCTTTGTGCGTGAGGCGGCGTTGCTGTTGCAGGGCAGTGGCTTCGGCGTGCTGGTGCCGGGCATGGACACGGCTATCGGCGTGCGGGCCAAACTGAGCAGCCCAACGACGAAAAAGCAGGCGCAGGGTGGGGCGGCGGTTCTCACCTGGGCCACGCTGGTGAACTACGACTGGCAGATCGCGCTGGGCGACCAGACGCTGTCGCGGGCCGAGTTCGAGGCGTTGGCCGCGTTCAAACAGCCGTTGGTGCAGGTGCGCGGGCGCTGGGTGGAACTGCGGCCCGAACTGGTGGAGCAGGCGCTGATCCTGTTCAAGACCCAGGCCAGTGGCCCCATTGGCATGGCAACAGCGTTGCGGATGGCCCTGGCCCCGGCGACGGTGCCCGGCCTGCCGCTGGTCGAGGTGGAGACCGAAGGCGGCTTCCATGATCTGCTGACCGCGTTGCGCGACGGCGGCGGACGGGCGGAGATTGCCGAGCCGCCGGGCTTTCAGGGGCAGTTGCGGCCCTACCAGCGCGTAGGCGTGGGCTGGCTGGCGGCGATGCGGCGCTTCGGCCTGGGCGCGGTACTGGCCGACGACATGGGCCTGGGCAAAACGATCCAACTGATCGCGCTGTTGCTGCACGAGCGGCAGGTGGCCCCAGGCGCAACGGGGCCGACGCTGCTGATCTGTCCGACCTCGGTGGTCGGCAACTGGCGGCGCGAACTGACCCGCTTCGGTCCCGATCTGCGCGTGCTGGTCCACCACGGGGCCGAGCGCAGCCGCGAAGAGCGTGCGTTTGCTGCCGAAGCGGGTGGCTATGACGTGGTGATCAGCACCTACGCGCTGCTGCACCGCGACGAGGCGGCGCTGACGGCGGTGCAGTGGGCCAACGTGGTGCTGGATGAGGCGCAAAACATCAAAAACCCGGCGACCAAATGGGCGCAAGCCGCCCGCCGGCTGTCCGCCGACTGGCGCGCCGCGCTCACCGGCACGCCGGTCGAGAACCGCTTGGCCGAGCTATGGAGCCTGTTCCAGTTCCTCAATCCCGGCTATCTGGGATCGCAAGAAGCCTTCCGGCGGCAGTTCGCCTTACCCATCGAGCGCGCCCGCGATGAGACAGCGGTTGAGGGCTTGAAGGCACTGGTCAGCCCGTTTATCCTGCGCCGCCTGAAAACCGACCGCAGCATCATCGCCGACTTGCCCGACAAAAACGAGATGAAGCTCTATGCCACGCTGACACGCGAACAGGCCACGCTCTACGAGGCGGCCCTGCAAGACGGGTTGGGCCAGATGGCCGAAGCGGAGGGCATTGCGCGGCGCGGCATCATCCTGGGGATGCTGACCAAACTGAAACAAATCTGCGACCACCCGGCGCTGTTCCTGCACGACGGCAGTCCCTTGCTGGGACGCAGCGGTAAGCTGGCCCGCCTGACCGAGATGCTGGAAGAGTTGCTGGCGCTGGACGACCGGGCGCTGATCTTCACCCAATACGCCGAGATGGGCAAGCTGTTGCAGCCGCACCTGAGCGCGGCGCTGGGCCGCGAGGTGATTTTCCTCTACGGCGGCACCACGGCCCCAGAGCGCGACCGCCTCGTGAGCCGCTTCCAGAACGACACGCACGGGCCACCGATCTTTATCCTGTCGGTCAAGGCGGGCGGGGTGGGGCTGAACCTGACGCGCGCCAACCATGTGTTCCACTTTGACCGCTGGTGGAACCCGGCCGTCGAGAATCAAGCCACCGACCGCGCTTTCCGCATCGGCCAGCAAAAAAACGTGCAGGTGCATAAGTTTATCAGCGCGGGCACCTTCGAGGAAGCGTTGGACGAGATCATTGAGCGCAAAAAGGATCTGGCCGAGACCATCGTCGGCGCGGGCGAGTCGTGGATCACTGAGATGAGTACCGAGCAGTTGCGTGACCTGTTCACGCTGCGCCGCGATGCGATAGGCGAGGAGTAAGGCGATGAGTTGGTATGGCTGGGGCGAACGGACCACCCGCCGCCCGGCAAACGGCATCAAGGCGCAAGGCACCGGCGGCAAGACGTGGTGGGCCGGGCGCTGGATGGCCGCGTTGGAACACCTGATCGACAAATCGCGGCTGACACGCGGGCGGTCGTATGCGCGCAGTGGGCAGGTGGTCCAGCTGGATGTGGGGCCGGGCGGCGTGGCGGCGAAAGTGCAGGGCAGCGCGGTCAAGCCCTACAAGGTGAGTATCGGCTTCCAGCAGTTGAGCGATGCCGTCTGGGAGCGAGTGATTGACGGCATGGCGGCGGAGGCGCTGTTTGCGGCCAAACTCCTGAGCGGCGAGATGCCGCAACCCATCGAAGCGGTGTTCAAGGCGGCAGGCAGCAGCCTATTCCCGGCCGGTGCCGGCGACCTGACCACCGAATGCTCGTGTCCTGACTGGGCCAATCCCTGCAAGCACGCGGCGGCGGTCTACTACCTGCTGGGCGAACGGTTTGACGGCGATCCGTGGCTGATGTTTGCGCTACGCGGGCGCAGCAAAGCGCAAATCGCCGCCGCGCTCCAGCGCCGCCGCACCGCAGCTGCCCCCGCCGCCGCCGCCGCCGATCCTATCGTGGAGGAGGCACCCGCTCCGGCCTTGCGCGATCAGCTCGCTCATTTCTGGACCGCGCCCACGGCGCTGCCGGCGCTGGGGCTGACGTTTCAGCCGCCGCGCATGGATGCCTTGCCGGTGAAGCGGCTGGGGCTGCCGCCGTTCTGGGCCGGCCCCGGCGATTTCAGCGAAGCGATGGAAGCGACCTACCGCGCCGCCGCCACTCATGCCCTGAACCTGATCGTGGAACGCGACGAATAGCGACTAAGGCGCAAGCACCTTATGGCAAAGGAATGATGAGGGCTTGCTCGGCGTAAACGGCGCTGGGATTGCTGATACGGTTGCGGCCGGCGATGGCCTCGATGCTGGTCCCAAACAGGCGGGCAATGTTGGTCAGGTTGTCACCGGCGCGGAAGGTATAGCGCAATTCGCTGGGCTTGTAATCGGCGGGTGGGATTTTGAGCGTGGCGTTCGCGTCCACGTCGCGCACGTTACGGATGTCGTTGTAGGCCAGCAGCGCGCCGAGTGACACATCCTGCACCAGAGCTACCGCTTGCAAGCTTTCCCCGTCGTGGAGTACAACCGTCTTCCTGCCGATTGCGCCCACTTTCGAGGGCGTAGTCGGCACCACCTGCGGGCCGGTGCTGATCCAGATGGTGACACTGGCCCCCAGTAGCACCGGCTGCCCTGCGCCCGGCTCCTGGCGCGTGACCACGTCGGTCGGCACCTGACTACTGGGTTCGGACTGCACGGTGACATTGAAATGGAAGGCAGCGCCGGCTAAGAATTGCTGCGCCTGCCGGCCGTCGGTGTTGACCACGCCCGGCATCTCGATCTGCGCTGAGCCTTTGCTGATCACCACGTTGATGATCTCGCCGGGGCTGATCGGCGTGCCCGGTGCAGGATCTTGCGTGATGATCGTGTCTACTGGGTGATTCAGGTCATACTCCTGGCGCGCCGCCACGATCTGCAAGTGCAACGGCTGGATCGCGTTGCGCGCATCGGCCAGGGTGCGGCTGGTCAGGTCGGGCACCAGGACCAGCGCGACCGGCGTGGCGCTCGGCAACGCTGTGGCACTGGGGGCGGCGGTCGGATTCACTGTTGTGCTCGGCGGCACGATCAATGGCGCCCCTGCACTGACTTGCGCTTGCGTAAGCGCAGGGACGGTGTCCTGTTGCTGCGGTATCTGTGTCGTCGCGTGCGCTAACGTTGTCGCAACTAGCCCACTGGACACGGGTGCTTGGCCCACCGCCGTTAATGTTAGTTGAAAGTTGCTGGTCTGTTGGGCCAGAGTCGTCGCTTGGCTGTTCAATACCTGCGTCGTAGCTTGCTGTTGCGCCTGAGCTGTAGTCGCAGGGCGTGCATCGAGTGAAGGGTTGAGCAAGGCGGTGGCAATCCCAAACCAGCCGCCCAGGAACACTGCCAGGGCAATGATCAAGCCAGCAATCACCAACACGATGGAGCTACGGCTCCTTACCACCGGTCGCGTGACGGACACGACGGGCAACGGCAATGGCGGCGATAGATTAGCTGGAACCGCCGGTGGTTGCGAGACAGAGGGCACTACGCGGCTACGCGCCGGCTGATCCAAGACGGACGGTTTGGCGGGGCGCACGCCACCCTGTAGCGGAAGCGAACACTGATCACAAAAGCGAGAATCCGTCGGATTCTGTGTACCGCAGTTCGGACATTCTATCGTAGAAGGCACTAAGGCTCCTCACCTGACTGGGTATGTTGCGCTGGGAGGGACGGCCTCCAGTTACAGGTTTTGCAGTGCGCCTCAAACGATTATTGCCGTGTGTGTATGCCATCTTGATAAGTCTTATCGCCGTAACTACCGCGCCGCCGCCACTCATGCCCTGAACCTGATTGTGGAGCGCGACGAATAGCGGCTAAGGCGCAAGCACCTTGAAATAGCCGGTAGCGATCTTGCCGGATTCGCTCTGCATCTCGATCTTATAGACCCCCAGGCCCGCACTGGTACGAATGGTCAGCAAGGGACAACAGACCGCCCCCGTCTCATTGGCGGTACTCTGCCCCTTCGCCAGACTATGGGTGGCCCCATCGGGGTCCACGTAGTGACTGACAACGACTTCACCGGGGGTGAAACCCGACCCATTGAGGGTGAAGGTGGTGCCGGGCGGGCCGCACAACGGCGTGATGACGACCCCCGACGCAGCAGGCATCCCGCCACAGCCCCCGCTGCTCGGTGGTGAGGTCGGCGGCACTTGCGCGGCGGCGGTGGCTTGCGCCGCTTCTGTGGCGCGGGCGGCGGCCTGGGCCACTTCGGTCTCGT
>JALYUO010000073.1 GCA_030853735.1 Chloroflexota bacterium | reverse complement strand
CTTTGGGCACCAGCAGTACACGAGCGGCGGTCTGATCGCTGTGCGCGGGGGCGTAAGCGGGCGGGCGGCGCGGATCGTGGCGGGTGCCCAGGCAGGCTTGCACCGCCGCCACCACCGCCTCATGCTCCACATTGCCGGCCACGCTGACCACCGTGCCGTGCGGCAAGTAATGGTCGGCCAGATAACTTTGCATCGCGGCGCGGCTGATCGCGCTCACCGTTTCGCGCGTGCCGGCCACCGGGCGGCCCACCGGCTGGTCGCCCCAGACCAGCGCCTCAATCGCTTCCGTCACCAAGTCGGGCGGCGAGTCGAGCGTGCCGTTGATCTCTTCGATGATCACCGACCGTTCCCGTTCCACCTCTGCCGGGTCGAACTGCGAGTTGGTGATCATGTCGGTCAGCACGTCGAGCGCCAGACCAAAGTGCCGGCTGGGCACCACTGCCGAATAGCTGGTGTACTCACGGTCGGTGAGCGCGTTGAGCGATCCGCCCAGCCCCTCAATCGCTTCGGAGATTTCTTGCGGCGTGGGCCGGGTGTGCGTGCCCTTGAACAGCATATGTTCGATGTAGTGGCTGATACCGCTGAGGGGTTGCGCTTCGTAGCGTGCGCCGACTTTGAAAAATATCAACAGGCTGGCCGAGCGCGTGTGCGGCATGGCCGTGGTCACCACCCGCACGCCGTTATCCAGCAGGGTCTTGTTGCTCAAGCGATCATCCTTCTCGTGTTTTTTCTAACCAGTCTTGTAGCAGTTCCAGCGCGGCCCGCGCCGATGCGTGTTTGTTGCTGCTGCGGTCGCCGGTTGAGTAATAGCGGGCGATACGCGTCTTGTCACCGGCGGCCAGCGCAATATACACGGTGCCGACCGGCTTCTCCGCTGTCCCGCCGTCCGGCCCGGCAATGCCGGTGATCGCCAGGGCCACGTCGCTGCCCAGCCGCCGCTGCACGCCCGCCGCCATCTCGCCCGCACAGCCGAAGCTGACCGCGCCATACCGCTCAATCGTCCCCACGGACACGTCCAATAGTTCGATCTTCACGCGGTCGTCGTAGGCGATTACGCCGCCCCAGAACCACGCCGACGATCCCGGCGCTTCGGTCAGCAAGTGGCCGAGCAGGCCGCCGGTACACGACTCGGCCACCGTGAGGTGCAGGCCGCGTGCCTGGAGTTCCGCGCCGCACTGGGCGGCCAGTTCCGTATCCGATAGGGTCATAGTCCTCTTGTCATAGCATAGCGCGGCGCTTTCTGTCAAGGCGGCGGGCCGACCGCACCCCCCAACCCCCGCTCCTAAAGGACGCGGGGGAGTAGACAGGCTACGATAGTCCTTCAGATAATGATCTGGAAAAGTGGTGATTCCAGCCCGCCAACTGAGGAGTTTGCACCCCCAGGTGCGACCTCCGAGGGCGGCGCGTCGGTCGCACCTGGGGGTGCGACCTCCGAGGGCGGCGCGTCGGTCGCACCTGGGGGTGCGACCTCCTCGTTCCCCATTTCTAAAACATTATCAGAAAGACTATCGTAGTCCGTCTAACTCGCCCGCGCCCGTTAGGAGCGGGGGTTAGGGGGGGTGCGGTCGGCGGGTGCCCCACAGCCTGACGGTTAGGCCGCGTTGGCCCCTTCGCGGTCGGCGTGGTCGTGCTGGGCGTAAGCGTGGGCCGCGCGGACTTGCACAATCTCGCACTCCGGCCAGCGCAGGCAGGTCAGCCGCCCGCCGAACACGCAGCCCTGATCAATGTTCAGCGTGTTGTTGACCCAACGCGGCTCCGGCACAACGGTGTGACCGTAGACGACCGTGTGGGGGCCGGCATAGCTGCCGGCCCAGTCGCGGCGGATGGGGAAGCCGCCGGCATCCAGCTCGCCGGTCACATCGCCATAGAGGGTGAAATCGCGGATGCGGCGGGACATCTGGCCGACCATCCACTCTTTGATGCCCGCATGAGCGATCACCAAGCGCCCCCGGTCCAGCACCAGGTAGGGCGGGGCATCGCTGATCATGCGCGTGACGGCGCGGATCAGGCTGTTGCGCTCAACCGCCGGCAGGCTGTCCAGTTGGGCAATGGTCTCGGCCAAGCCGTGGCCGACGCGAACTTTGTGCCCCAGCAGATAGCGCATCAGCTTGTTGCAATGGTTGCCGGGCGTATAGAGCGCCGCCCCTGCGCCGACCGCCGCGATCACGATTCGCAGCACCTCCACGCTGTCCGGTCCCCGGTCAGTCAGGTCGCCTAACAGGACGAACAGCCGGCCCTGTGCGTGCCGCCACACGCCCGCCGTGTCGGGGGCGTAGCCCAGCCGCGTCAGCAGGGCGCGCAATTCGTCGGCGCAGCCGTGGATGTCGCCGATGAGATCGAACGGGCCGTTGAGCAGGCTGCGGTCGGTGGGCAGCGGCTCGTAGCTGAAGCGCAGCCGCGCCAGATCGGGCGGGTCTAGCACATACACGCGGTCGAAACCTTCGCCGGTCACGCGATGCAGCGCCTCTTCGACCAGCGGCAGTTGGCGATCAATGATCGGCACACCGACTTGGCGCGGGCGCATGGCATCATGGGCTAGGCACGTCGCACGGTCGGCGCGAAACAGCAGCAAGATCACCGGCACATGGAAACGCTGCCCGATCCGCACCAAGTCGCGGCGGGCTTGGGCGCGCAGCGCGGTGCTGTCCACCACCGTGAGCCGCCCCGCCGCCAGCCGCTTGCCCACCAAGTCGTGCAGCAACTCAAAGGCCGGCCCCGACACGCTCTGGTCCGCCTCGTCATCGCTGATCAGCGCGCGCATAGCATCGGACGACACGATCTGGCTGGGCAGGAAGTGCCGCGTGGCAAAGGTGGATTTGCCGGACCCGGACGGGCCGGCCAGCACCAACAACGCCAAGTGCGGCAGCGTGATCTCAAGTGTGTCTAAATTATCCAGCATCAGGCATGAGCGATCAGGATTACGGGCGCAGGCTGTTGCGCCGATCTTGCTGTTCGTGGCCGGTCCGTAAGGGACCGGCTCTGACCGCATCTCCTATTAGATAGCATACACACGACTCGTCCGAATGGATTTTTCCGAACCCTGGTTGCGTGATCCCCAGCCGCATCCTTGTTCTTACATATCGCCCGCCCAAAAACTCGTACAGATGTGCTACTATTTTCCCTTGACTCTGCTTGCGAGCTGTGCTATTATGTTTGTAGAACTTATGTTCTAACCACCGCGAATCGTTGTAGCGACCCATTGGCACGCCGCATACTACTCCTACGGGCCGGCACAAACCGCCGCACCTTGCACGCATCCGGTTTGCCGCACCCGCAAGATCCGTCTAGTCACCAGCGCGAGAGGAGCCTATCATGCCCATGTCTTCTGCGGCAGCCCGGTCCTTCGAGGATCTGGATGAGCCGTCCTTGCCCAACCGCCAACGCTCGTGGGCCTCGAATGTGCCCTACGATATGTTGGACGACGAATCTGAGCGTCCCTTATCGCCGGCGGTGTCCAACCGTGCCCGCCGTGCCGCCACGGCTCCCACGCAGCACCTGTACGCGATGCCGAGTAGCCGCGAAGAGGTGACTACCTATCGTCCCCAGCGCATGGCGGCAGCCCCGCCTGCGGCGACCCGCGCCTATGAAGCCGCCTATCGCCCTGCCCGTGCGGCAGCCCCGGCCCGCCTGCCCCGTCCGCGTGCGGTGTTGTATGCGGGTGGGGGGGTGGCCCTGCTGGCCGGCCTCTATGTGGCGATGAGCATGGTCGTTAATTGGGGCCATATCATGATGGACAACATGGCTTACGGCAACCCGCGCACCACGCACCTCGATGCGGTGATCGGCAACGGCGATTCGGATAGCCAACCGACCCACTTTATCGCGCTCAACCTCAACCGTCAGGTGTCGATCCTCGAACTGCCCGGCGGCGATGTGAGCAAAGCGGTCGCCATCACCGGCCCCTACCTGTTCGGCGACGGCGAAGACCTGACCCCGATCCAATTGCGCGTTCAGGACATCAACGGCGACGGGAAAGCCGACTTGCTGGTGACGGTCAAAGACGAGCAACTGGCCTACATCAACGACAAGGACACCTTTCGCCCGATCACCGCCGACGAGAAGATCAAGATTGAGCAAGCGGCCAAATAAGGGCTACCACTCTCTCTAGCGCTGCCCATTGCACGTCTCATGAGTCGCCATGTCCTTTGCCTTCCGCCACAAACGATCCCCCAATCCCTGGCTCCTCGGCCTACTACTGGTCGGGGTGCTGGGCAGTGGGCTGCTGGCCGGGCGGCTGGGAGCGACGGTGGCGCAAGCGCGGGCGGGCTTGCATTTGAGTAACTACAGGATGATTATAGGGCCGAGCGGCGTGAAAGCGGCAAACGCCGTTATTGCCCCAGCGCCCGCCCCTACCCCGGCAGGTTTGGCAAGCACGGTCGCCCGCCTGCCGCCTGCCGACCCGCACAGCGTCATCGGACCGGCCACGATCTCCGCCGCGCTGATAGACACGATTCTGGGCGAATATGGCTCACCGGCGGCGGGGCAGGGCGCGACGTTTGTCGCCCTGGGCGCGCAATACGGCATTGACCCGGCCTTCGCGCTGGCGTTTTATGTCCAAGAGAGCCATTGCGGTACGCGCGGCGTGGCCCGCTTCACGCACGGCATCGGCAACATCCGCTGGACCGCCGGCTTCGCCGGCTACGAGGGCTATCGCGCCTACCCCGACTACGCGGCGGGCATCCACGACTGGTTCCAACTGATCCGCACGCTCTACGTGGACGGCTGGGGGCTACAAACCGTCGCCACCATCGTCCCCCGCTACGCTCCCGCCGGCGACGGCAACGACCCCGCCGGCTACACGGCTACTGTCGAAGCCCTAGTCGCCACCTGGCGAGATCGTCAGTTGTCGGCTGTCGGTCGCCAGTAGGCGGAGTTCTGAGTTCTGAGTTACGACGTTTAGCTATCTGGTCGCCTGGGGGACGGGTAGGCGGGGGCGGTGCCCCCGAAAGAGTAGACGCAGCAGATCGGGTAGGCGGGGGCGGTGTCCCCCGAAAGTCTTACGCAT
The DNA here is from genome assembly GCA_030853735.1 of Chloroflexota bacterium. GTDB lineage: Bacteria > Chloroflexota > Chloroflexia > QHBQ01 > JAICKM01 > JAICKM01. Next base: position 1,559 of record JALYUO010000073.1, on the reverse strand, counting down.
GACGCATGACGCACAGGGAGAACAACTATGAGCAGGCGAGATCAGTGGCTGGGCACCGGGCGGCGCTGGGCGGCTCCGGTGGGCATCGGGATCGCCGTGATCGCGGCGCTGATGATCGGCGTGTTGCTGGCGCGGCAGGTCTATAGTAAACCGCATCTCAGTGCCTATATGGGTGGGCACGACGGCAGCGCGCGGTTGACGACGATCAACGTGGGCAGCGCGCCGAATGCGCGCCCGGCCAACGGGGCCGCCGCGCCGCTGCCGGCGGTCGCCCCGACCGGTGGCGTGCTGCCCAACCCCAACAACGCCGCCATACCCGCCGCCACCGCGCCGGATCGACCCTACGGCCCGCCAGTGGCCCGCACCGACTGGGTGATCACCAAAGACTACGCCGCGCACGGCGGGCACGGCAACTGGGGCGCAGTGGATTTTGCCTTCTGGCACAACTACCAGTCCGCCGGGTCGCCGCTCGTGGCGACGCACGCCGGACGCATCAAGCTGCTGCGCGATGACCCCACCTACGGCAACTTGGTCTATGTGGTCGGCGCGCATTTCAGCACCACTTACGGCCATATGCAGAAGTTTGTCGTCACCGACGGCCAGCAGGTGGTGCGTGGCACGGTGCTGGGCGAGATGGGGTCCACCGGCAAATCCAGCGGCCCCCATGTGGATTACCAAGTCTGGCAGGATGGCGACAACAAAAACCCCATGGACTATGGCATCAGCGGGTTGCAAGGGGCGGGGCCGATGCATCCGTAACGCACTGTAGGGGTCAGGGGTCAGGGGTCAGGGGTTAGTTAGGCTCCTGGCCCTTGTCTATGGCTATTTAGTCAGCACACGGCGGCGCAAAGGTCGGAAATTCGTTAAGAACCTGACCCCTGACCCCTAGCCCCTGACCCCTGATACCTCATTTGGGCTAAGGGTTGGCGGAACAAGGTCGAGAAGACGCGCGAGAGGCCGAACTTGAGTTTGAGGCCACGGGGCAGGCTGCGCCAAGTGACGGCACGGAAGCCGAACGGCCGGTAGAACGGCGCGAGTTGACCCTGGCATTCCAGGTAGAGCGGCTCCGTCGCGCCGGTGATCAGGCGGGCGATCAGGGCGGCGGCGAGTCCCTGCTTGCGCCACGCCGGCGCGACGACCAGGCTGCCCAGTTCCTGCGCGCCGGGGAAGCGGCGCAACTGGCCGCAGGCTATGATTTCGCCGCCGTGTTCGATCAGCCAGAACTGGGCCGGGCGCAATTGGGTGGGGTCCAGCCGCTCGGCTTGCACCAGGGCGCGAATCGCCGGCCCGTCACCGGCGACGGCGGCGCGCAGGGTGCAACCGGCGGGCAACACGAGTGCGGGCGGGGTGGCGGTCATGCGAGGGCGACCGCGACTTGCGCGGGCTGCCCCGCGCGCACATATTGCACGATCAGGGCGCGCTCGTCCGCGCCGGCCAGGGCGGCTTGCAGCCCGGCGGCATCATGCACCGGTGTGCTGCCGACCGCCACGATCACATCACCGGCCCGCAGGCCCGCTTTGAATGCATCAGTTGCCGGACGGACACCGACGACGAGCAGG
>JALYUO010000071.1 GCA_030853735.1 Chloroflexota bacterium | reverse complement strand
AGAGGAAGGGGGAGATCAAGTAGCGGCGCAATCTACGGCACCCGCCGTCCCGTCCACAACTCCGTCCTCCGCTGTGCCCACCATGCCCGTAACTCAGACCTCAGACCTCAGAACTCAGCACTCCGTCGCGGCCCCGTCCGTAACTCAGACCTCAGAACTCAGACCTCAGCACTCCGTCCAATCCGCTGAACAACGGGCGCGCGAGGCAGGGCAACGGCTGCGTGAGATGCGGATCAACGGGCTGGAATACTGTCCGCGCTGCCGTAAGACGATCACCATGACCGCGCCGACCTGCCCCTACTGTAAGTTTGACATGGCCGCCTTCCGCGCCTTCAGCCGCCAACCCGCCGGCCGCAACGAGGACGGCTGGCTCGACAAGATCCTGCGCCGCTTGCGCTAATTTGCACCGCGCAGACGCAAAGAGCGCGGTGCAAATTAGCGCCGCGCGCGGGCGTTGGCGGCGGCGGTGATCTGCTCGGCCAGGGTGCGGAGGTCGGTGCGGAGCGGTTCGCTGCCGGCGGCATCCAGCTTGTCCACCAGGGCCACGGCGCGGCGCAACGGCTCGTCGGGGTCGGGTTCGCTCAGGATGCGTTGGCGCAGGGCCGCATCGCTCACCACGCGGCGCTTCATCTCGGCGGTCAGCGTGTCCACCATATCTTGGATGCTGTCGTTGCGCGGCATATTGTTTTGCAGGCGCGACAATTCCAGCCAGTAGAGCCGTTTGAGCGGTTCGCCCACCGCCTTCATGCGCTCGCTCAACATCCCGAACGCCTGCTGGGCCAGTGCGCGCGCCTTGCCGGTGCTGGCCGCAATGTCGCCGCGATTGCGCCGCAACTCTACTTGGATCGTCTCCACCACCATCAGCGACAGGCTATACGCCTGGCTAAAGGCGGGCGTGGTCGCCGGAGTGAGCGCGGGCTTCGGATCGGGCTGTCCCTCGAACGCGCCTTCCAGTGCGCCCAGGAAGCCTTTACGCGGCGCGTGCTTGGGCGCGGCGGCGGCGGGCGGTTGCTGGGCGGCGGCCAGCGCCTGGAGCAGCGTGCTGCGCTCGTCTTCCACGCTGTTCACCGGGTCCACCAGTTCGCGTAGCAGCACTGTTCGCACCATGTCCACATAGCGGGCGCGCAGGTCGGCCAGCATTCGGCGGTAGTCGGTGTCGGTGCGTTGGCTGAGGTCGGGCTGGTCATAGGTCAGGTGGCGCAGCCCGGCGGCAAAGCCGAGCGCCTTGAGCCGCCCCTCGAAGCCGTCGCTCAGGATGTTCGCCAGTTCGGGCGCTGCGGCGGCGAATTGCGCGTCCAGTTCATTCCGCAGGTCCAGTACCAGTTGCGCCGAGCGATCCGCTTGCAAGATGCTGGCCTGGTTCACCAAGTCGGGCGTGGCGCTGATCAGGTCTTCCAGGTTCCGCATCGGGCGCGGCGTGCCGCCGGTGCCGTCAAGCGCGGCCTGGCGCAGATCACTTTCGCTGCGGTTGAGCGACTCGCCCAGCTTGGCTTTCACCGCCTGCACCCGTTCATCGAGCCGCGCCGTCAGACGGTCGGGCTTTTGCAGGTCGGGGCGGTTGGGGAACTCGCGCTGCGTCGCCAGGATGGCCTCAGTGAAGCTGCGGCGCAAGGTTTGCCCGTTGCGATCAATGCGTTCCCAGGCCACCTGGATGTCGGTGCCCATCTGGCGAAAGCGGTCATACTGGTCGGATCGCACGCCCTGGTTTTCAATATAGCGCGTCAGCAGGTTTCGCATCCGCCCGCGTGCATCGTTCAAGCCCTGGCCCGCCTGCTCCATCGAGGAGCTAAAGCGTCGCGTGCGGACAAACGCGCTGATGCCGGCTTTCAGGTCGGGCACCGCCGAGATTTGCAGCAGCCACTCCATATCGTAGGCGCGTTGCGGGCGCGGGCTATAGGGCACTTGGCCGGCAATGCTCTCATAGGTCTTGTAGATCAGTTCGCCGCGATCTTTCAGGTCGGGAAACAGCACCGGCGCGTTGAGGACCAGCGGATCGCCTTTGCGCCGCCGCAACTGTTGCTGGGCGAACAGCGCCGCGTAGCCGCTGACCAGATAGAACGGGGCGCGGTCGCCGCCGCCGTGCCCGGCCCAGTAGCCCGGCAGCACCGGGTCCACCATTTCGTGGATGATCGTCTCCAGCCCGGTGCGATTGCTGCCGAAATATTCAGCGATGGTCGCCGGTTGCAGATCGATCTCGTCGGCGCGGTTGAGCGCAATAAACACCTTCGCGCCGAACTTCTCACGGTACTCCGCCGACCAGCCTTTGCGCCGCGCCAGTTCGGCCAGCGCCGACAGCGTGTTTTTCTCGACCGGGCGGCGCGCCTGCAACACCACGATCACCGCGTCGGCCTCGTTCAGGGCGCGCATCGTGGTCTGCTCATGGTAGCTCACATCGGCTTCCAGGCCGGGCAGGTCAATCAGTTCGATGCCCGATGTCGCCAGGATCGGGTTGGGCGTGGCGCTGTCGTCCACATAGTAGACCACTTCGCGCGTCACGCGCAACAGGTCACGGTCGGCTCCGGTGGCCTCTTTTTCGTTGATCTGGTGGCGCGCCTGCTCATAGGTCAGCCAACGGCCGTCGGGCAGCCCGGCGCGCACGCGCAAGAATGCCTCGATCAGGCTGTCCAGCGTCGTGGCGTTGGCGAGGGCTTCGGGATCGTCGCGTAGTTTGCCGCGCAAGCGGCGCACCGCGTCAAACGCATTGCTGTCCACGGTGCTGGGCACGGGCAAGTTGACCCCCGGCACGCGGTTGAGCCGGGTATAATATTCGGTCAGCACTTCGGCCAGAAAACTCGCCTCGTCAAAATAGTCCACCCACACCTGGGCCAGATCGGGTGAGCTACCCTGCGCGCGCAACTGCTCCGCCGGGGGCCGGTCGCGTATCGCCCGCACGCGCGTCACCGCCGCCGTCACCGGCTCGCGGAAGGCTTCCGGCAGATAGGACGCACCCAGCAGCGCATTCGCCAGCGTACTTTTGCCCAGGCCGTTGCGCCCCAGGAAGCTGATGCTGTAGCGTTTGGCCGGGTCCAGTTGCGCGGCGGCGCGGCTCAGGAACTCGGCCACAAAGTTACGCTCGCCGCCCCACTCCGGGATGGGCAAGTTGCCGACCTCTTGTGCCACGCCGTTCAGCGCGGGCAACTGCTGGTAGCGCAACAAGATCCACTGTTCCAGCCCATCCAGCGCCGGTTGGCCCACCGTGTCCACCAACTGCCGCCCGGCTTGGCGGATCTCGCTCGCCGGGCCGCTGGGGCCGGTGGCGGACCCGACCGGCGGCGCAGTCGGCAGGGGCGGCAGCGGCCCCCCGGCTCCCGGCGGCGGTGGCACGCGGCGCGTCTGCGCTTCAGCCATGGCCGGGTTGAGCGTGCGGCAGGTGCTGCAAAAGCGTGCGCCGGGCCGATTGCTATGGCCGCACTTGGGACAGATCCACGGGGCAGCGGGTTGGGTCATGCGGGTCTCCTGAGCGGGAATGCGGGCGGTGGCTGGGCAGTCTTGCTTGTGTATACGCACTGCCATTGGACAGGGTTACAGCGCGTGATCACTAGCCCCATTGTAGGCGGCGACCTGCTGGGTGTCAAGCTAAATGAGTACGGGCGACTGGAACTCGCCGCTACCGCTACGAAGCCCGCCTACGCGGGCTGGAGCCAGGACGGACCGTAGATCTGCCGGCAACGGCGGATCTATAGTCATTCAGCTAATGATCTGGAGCTTAAGCAAGAGGAGTTGGCACCCCCAGGTGCGAACGACGCGCCGCCCGCGGAGTTCGCACC
>JALYUO010000060.1 GCA_030853735.1 Chloroflexota bacterium | reverse complement strand
ATATGATCGTGGACGCGCTGGATGGTCCCGGCCACCACGGCGTAGGGCATGGAGTCAGCCACCCCGCACACGCGCACGGCCCCGCACCCCACGCACCTGGGCTGGGCGACGAATCGCTGGGTAGCCTTAGTCCCTTCAATATGCCGACCCTGCTCGCGGGGCTGACCTGGTTCGGCGGCATGGGCTACATCTTCCGTAGCACGCTGGGCCTCGATGGCGTGCTGAGTGCGGTACTGGCGGTCGGCAGCGGGTTCGTGGGCGCAGCCATCCTGTTTGCCTTTTTCAGCCGCGTCCTCTGGGCGGGCCAGACCCCGCCCATGCAACGCATGGATTACCAACTACCCGGCACGCAAGCGCGTGTGGTGAGCGGCATTGGGTCCGAAGGCACCGGCGAAATTGTGTTCCATAAAGGCGGCAGCCGGCGTGTCGAAGGCGCACGTAGCGAAGACGGCAACCCGATTCTCAAAGGGAGTGAAGTGGTGATTGTGCGTTACGCCAAAGGGTTGGCCTATGTGCAGCCGTTACTGACCGTGACGGATTTGCCGCCGCCCAGCACGGCGCGCGTGACCCCACGCGCCGAGGACAAGACGCAGCCGTTGGCCGCCGGCCCTGCGCTCACCCAGGACTTACGCGACCAAGCATTTACAGCGGACTACCCGCAAGATTATAAATAGTCGGACAAGCGGACAAAGTAGAGGAGTAAACCATGGATCCCTTGATTATTATCGTGCTGATGGTCGTCGTGATCTTGATGATCGGCGCATTTCTGTCCAGTATGTTCCGCAAAGTGGGGCCGAACGAAGCTCTGATTGTCTACGGACTAGGACTGCGCGAACCCCATGTAGTCAAAGGCGGTGGCACCATTGTGCTGCCCATGGTGCAGAACGCGCGTAGCCTGTCGCTGGAACTGATGTCGTTCGACGTGGCTCCGCAGCAAGACAATTACACCCGCCAGGGCGTGGCGGTGACGGTCGAGGCCGTAGCCCAGATCAAGGTCAAGAGCGACCCGGACAGCATCCGCACCGCCGCCGAACAGTTCCTCAACAAAAGCCCGCAAGAGCGCGAAAACCTGATCCGCTTGGTCATGGAAGGCCACTTGCGCGGTATTGTCGGCCAACTGTCGGTCGAAGAGATCGTCAAACAGCCGGAGATGGTCGCCGACAAGATGCGCCTGACCTCGGCGGAAGATATGGCGAAGATGGGCCTGGAGATCATCTCCTTCACGATCAAAGACGTGCGCGACAAGAACGAATACATCCTGAATATGTCGAAGCCGGAGAACGCGCTGATCCGCCGCGGGGCGGCCATCGCCGAAGCCGAAGCCAGCCGCGACATTGCCATGCGCCAGGCCATGACCATGCGCGAGTCGTCAGTAGCGCGCGCCGAAGCCGATCAGGAGCGCGTGATCGCGGAAACCGCCTCGGCCACGCGCCAAGCCGAAGCGCAGCGCAACCTGGAAGTGGCCCGCGCCGAATATGCGGCCACCGTGCAGAAGCAAAAGGCCAGCGCCGATAAAGCCTACGACATCGAATCCAACCTCCAGCAGCAGCAAGTGGTCGCTGCCCAGGTGGGTATCGAGCGTGTACAGCGCGAAGAGCAGATCAAGGTGCAAGACGCGGAAATCATCCGCCGCGAGCGTGAACTGATCGCGACTGTGCTCAAGCAGGCCGAAGTGGAGCGCCGCCGGGTGGAGACCATCGCTGGGGCCGACCGCGAACGGCGGATCCTAGAAGCGCAGGGTGCCTCCGAAGCGGTGCGCCTTAACGGGGCTGGGCAGGCCGACGCGAACCGCCTGCAAGGTCTCGCCGATGCCGACGTGATCCGCGCCCGTGGGCAGGCCGAAGCCGAAGCAATGACCCTGCGCGCCGAGGCGTTCAAGCAATACAACGAGGCCGCGATCATTGACAAACTCCTCAGCAGTATGCCCGAAGTGATGGCGAACATCAGCAAGCCCCTCAGCCAAGTGGACCGCATCACCATTGTCTCGACCGGCGACGGCCACAACGGCATGGGAGCCAGCCAAATCACCGGCGACATCGCTAAGATCATGGCCCAGTTCCCGGCGCTGGTCGAAACGCTCACCGGCTTGAAACTGACCGACCTGATGAGCCGCGTGGCCGGCATCAACGGCAGCGGCCCCGCCGGCAGCGCCACCAACGGCAACGGCAACGGTCCCGGCACGGTAATCGAAGGCAAAGCGGTCGTCGTGCCCCGCCCCGCCCCGCCCGTCGGCGCGGTCGCCCCGGCCAACGGCAACGGCGCGGAGAAGTAGGGGCCAGGGGCCAGTTAGCGGAAGCGGCGTACCCGGTGGGGTGCGCCGCTTCTTTTGTCGGACACGTATCAGTAAGAACGCGCTGAAAAAGTCCGCGCTTTGTGTCCAGCAGATTTCGGTTCTATGAAACTATACACCGTCGGGCTAAAAAGTGCGTGTTGCCCAGGCGGCTAGAGCGCGCACGCGGCGGGCGGCATCACGGGCCAGTGGTGGCCCATGACCAGTGCAGATCAGGCGCGCATCCAGGGTAGCCAGCCGGGCTAGCGAACGGCAGTTGGCGGGCATATCGGCGGTCCAGGTAGGCGAGGGCAGGTGCAGACCCCGACCGTTGACTAGCACATCACCGCAGAACAAGACACCACGCGCCGGCTGCCAGAAAGCTAGATGGCCGGGTGTATGACCGGGCACCGCGAGTACGCGCAAACCGCTTAATACTTCCGGTAGGACCGCTCCTTCAACCAGCACCATGTCCACCTGCGCGCCTGGGAGCCGTAATGACCAGCCGAGCCGGCGCGCAACAGCCGGAACCAGCGCCCCCGCTCGGTAGGCGACCGGGCTGCGGCCCGCCAACGCAGCCCGGTCGGCGGCCCCAGCGTAGACGGTCGCGCCAGTCGCCGCTTGCACAGCGGCCAACCCCCCTGCGTGATCAGGATGGGCATGGGTCACTAGGATGCGCCGCACGGAACCCAAGGAATCTCGCACAGCCGCCAGTCGGCGCAGCAAAATAGCAGCGGTCCAGGGCAAGCCGCAATCCACCAACGTCAGTCCGTCAGCATCGGCGATCACATAGACCCGGCCCAACCCTAGACCCGGCACACCATAAATCTGGCGGGCAATCGGGATCAAGTTCTTGCTGAAGATAGCCACGGTGCAACGCTGCTACACTCTGCCAACACGCTAACCTCCTCCGCCCCGCTAACTGAATGGATTTGTGTTATGTCAACTCCACTACATACGCCGTATCCCAGACTGCTGTCCAGCGCGCCACCGGCCCCACCTGCTCAACCGCCTGCCCGACCACCTGTACGGCCCCGGCTTCGTGGCGGCGCAGGGTGATGGTCAACGTGCCGTTCGGTTGGGGGTCGTAGCTGAGATCGAAACTTGCGCCGCAAATCGTCAGATTACGGACGATATAGGACGGGCCGGGCACACGAAACGCGGCGGGCAAGGCGGGCCGCAGCAGGAACCCTTTGCACGCTGCATCCCCCCCTTCTTGAAAGCCGATCAGGTAGCGCAGTAGGTAGAGGCCGGCGTTCGCGCCCCAGCCGTAGGCTTCGCCCGGCTGCCAGAGCAATGTACCGTCGGGCGCGGGTTCGGGCCAGAACTCCGGGGCCACGCCGGGCAGCGGCAGGCCGTCGTCGCGCGTGCGGCGGTCCAATTGGCGATAGACGCGATCTATCACCGCTTCGGCCACCGCCGCCGCGATCTCCGGCGCGCCCGCCGCCAGCGCCGCCTCGGCCACATGGTAGCTCCACGACGGCCACCACGTCCAGGGCGCGGCCACATAGCCGGCCAGATGCGGGCGCAAAGCGGCGGTCTGCTCGGCAGTGGCGATCCCATACATGAGCGGGATCAGTTGCAGTGGACTGATCTGCGCGCCGGCGGGCGTGCCCCAGTAGGGGTCACTATCGTCTAGCTCCCGCCAGCCGCCAGTCGCGGGGTCTATATCGCGGAAGCGGCTGGTCGCTGCGTCCCACATCTGGCGGGTGCGGTCGCGGTAGGTCTGGTAGAGCAGCGCCCACTCGTCGGCTGCGTCAGGCTGATCCAGTGCCAGGGCGAAACGGCGCAACACCTCGGCACACACGGCCAGCGCGGCCTGCAACTCGACCGGGCGCACCACGTCGCGGATCACCGCGTCGCCGCTGCGGCTGGGGTCCAGGCGGGGCGTGTTGTCCTCGCCGCTCTCCCAGGTGCATTGGTAGACCAGCCAGCCCGCCGCGTCGGTCCGTTCGGCCAGCCACCAACGCACATAGGCCACCAGATGTGGGTAGATCGTTGCCAGCCAGTGCGGATTGGGGTTGCGAAGCCAGAGCAGCCACAGGTTGTGGAACGGTAGGCACCAGGCGGGCGAGGTGCCGCATGGTGCGCCGTCGGCGGCGATCATGTTGAGGCCGCCGTTGGCCCACACGCACGGCACCTGGGCGCTCGGCGCGGCGGTGAACAGCGTGGCGAGGGCGATCTGCGCGGCAGCGGGGTCGGCATAACCCAGCCGGTTCATATCCAACGTGCCTTCGGCCAGCACGACGCGCGGCCACTCGGCCATCCAGACAGGATAGGAGCCGTGGAAGATGCCCGCCGGCGGCGCGACCAGCAGGCGGGTGGTCTCCCAGTCATAGACCAGACCCCGCCGCCAGTGGGCCGGCCAGCCCTCGCGCCCCAACTGCGGCGCGCCCCGCCAAAAGCGCTTATCCTCGCGCCACAGCGCATCACGGCTCGTTTTGAGATCGCGCACGCCCAGGCGCTCGCCCGGCGCAAACGGCAATGGCACGCGCTCAACCAGCGCCCAGGCATGGGCCGCCGTCTTGACGAAGGTGAGCGGCAACACCAGCGCGCCCCAGAATAACGGCGGGACGTGGCGGAAATTGGCATAATGGGCATCCCGATTCGGCGCGCCCGCCGCCAGCCAGGGGCCGACCTCAGCGAGGTCGCTGCCGAAGCCGTGCGCCGCCGCGTGGCCCGACAGCCACAGCTGATACCACGGTCCGCGCTCCAGGCTCACCGCCAATCGTCCACTTGGTGCGTCGAAGCGGCCCGAACTGTAGCACCAGCCGTGGCGCGGCGCGGCCCACTGCGTCACCGCCAGCGCGACCAAGCGCACCGGCGGCGGGCGGTAGCGGCTGACTGGGCGATAGACATCCACCCGGCAGCCCAGCACGCCCGGCCCGGCTAACCAGAGTTCGGCGTAGGCGTTCACGTCGCCGTGGCTCAGGTAGAAGCTCTGGATGTGGGCCGAGTGATAGGGCGAGACCAGCCCCGCCGCGTCGAGGTCGGTCAGCAGCAATTCTTTGCCGATCTGCACGCCGATCAGCAGCCCCCCACCCGCCTCGCCCACCGGTTGCCACGCGAAGCCGATGCCCGGCAGCGAGCGGATCGGCCCGCCGGCGCTCAGGCCCGCAAACGGCCCAGCATCAAAGCGATTTTGCAGATAGCCATGCGGCGTATAATCGTCTTCGGGAAACATCAGCCTTCCCCACCGGATCACGTTATTGCACCGCAAAGCCACAAAGAACACAAAGAACCAATCAATTAAAAGGCTTCGTGTCCTTTGTGGCTTTGTGGTGCAAAATCGTTCGCGCTGTGCAGGGCGACAATCAGGCCCAGCAAGGCCCAGAACAGCACACCGGGCTTGGCGACCATGACGACGACATCGGTCAGGCCGAAGACGGCGGTGGATAGCAGGGCTAATCCTAAGCCGGCAGCCACGGCCCGCAGCCAGGGATCAGTGGTTGCCCGCCAGGAACGCACGGCCAGCGCGCCGCCGCCTAGCCACACGGCCAAGTAGCCGACCAGCCCCGGCAAGCCCAGGTCAAGTGCGGCCTGCAACCACTGATCGTGCGCGTGCGGAATGGGCCGGGCACCCGCCGCCGTGGCTTCGGCGCTGCCGGCGCGTGGGTAGACGGTCGGCAGCAGACGGCGAAACACGTTCATGCCGGTGCCGGTGATCGGGAAGTCTTCGATCATATAGACGGCGCGCGACCAGATTTCGCTGCGGCTTTGCACCGAGCGGCTGCTGTCGGTGGGATTGAACTCCGCGCCAAATTCGGCGGCCAAGCGGGTGGTCACGCGGGCAGGACCAAGCAGGAGGCCGCCGGCCAACGCCGCTGCCACACCTAGTCCCAGCAGCACTCGCCCCCAGCGCCCCGCCAGAGCCAACGCGCCCGCCCCGGCCAGGGCCGCGCAAGCCAGTGCGTTGCGCGACTGGGCAAAGACCAGCAGCAGCCCGAACAGGCCGACCATCCCAGCCAGCGCCACGCGGCCTGCCCCGGCCCGCGCCCAAGCAGCCCGCCCCCGCGTCTGGACCGGCCCCACCAGCAAGGCCAGCGCCAACGCCAACGGCCACAGCAACGACCCGGCGATCACATTGGGGTTGAAGCCGCTCTCATCGGAGGCCAAGCCGCGCAGCAGGGCCGGCAAGCCGCCGGTGATGCGCTCCAATAGCGGCACCTTGCCCAGCCAGCCGGTGCCCAGCAGTCCGATAACGGCCAGCGCCCCCCCGGCCAGCAGATAGCCGATCACGCCCACTCGCAAGCGGCCCGGCGCACCGGCCCAGTCCGCCACCGCATAATAGACGGCGATCCCATAGAGCAGTCGCAGCACCGCCGGCCCGCTCAGGCTCAGATCGGGCGTGACCCACAGGCTGACCGCGATCATCACCGCGACCACCGCCAATGGCACGTCCAACGGCGTGCGCGGCAACGGTCGCCCCACGCCCCACCAGCGCACGCCCAGCAGCCCGACCAACGCCGGCAACGGCCAGCCCCCCAGCGGCGTAGCAAACAGCGCAAACGGCGCAAGCAGGGCGACGACGACGAGTTCTGAGTTCTGAATTATGAGTTCTGAATTGGACGGATCGCGTATTGCGTATTGCGTATTGCGTATTGCGGCTAGTCCCTGACCCCTGCGCCACCACGGCCCACGGCCCACCGCCCACCGCCCACCGCCCACCGCCCACGGCCCACCGCCCACCGCCCACAGCGCCACCGCCAGCCACAGCACCGCTTCGGGCC
>JALYUO010000057.1 GCA_030853735.1 Chloroflexota bacterium | reverse complement strand
GGCGCAGGGGCTGCGGGCGCGTCGCTCACGTCGGCCTCGGTTTCGATGGTGCAGATCAGCGTGCCGTTGGGCACCGGCTCGTTTTCCGGCACCAGCAACTCTTTGATCGTGCCGGTGTAGGGCGACGGGATCTCGGCGTTCACCTTGTCGGTGATCACTTCGGCCAGCGACTCGTACTTTTCGACCTTATCGCCCGGCTGCTTCAGCCAAGCGCCAATCGTGCCTTCGGTGACGCTCTCGCCCAACTGGGGCATAGTCACCTTTGCGATGTTTGCCATAGCGTTGCTCTACTCCTGCTACCCCGCCTAGTAGGCGATTAGGCCGCGCATGGCGGCGACGATTTTCTCCGTGTTCGGCATGAAGGCCGACTCCTGATCGTGATTATAGGGCATGGCCGGCACATCCGGCCCGGTGACGCGGATGATCGGCCCATCCAGATACTCAAACACCGCTTCGCTGATGCTGGCCGAGATTTCCGCACCCCAGCCGCCGCTGCGGTTATCTTCGTAGACCACCACGCACTTGCCGGTCTTTTTCACCGAGTTGAGGATCGTTTCGCGGTCCAGCGGGCTGATCGTCTGCACGTCCACCACCTCGACCGACACGCCTTCCTGGGCCAGGATGTCGGCGGCTTCCAGGCAGCGATAGTGCATCATGCCCCAGGCCACCGCCGTCAGGTGCTTGCCCTCGCGGCTGACCTTGCACTTGCCCAGTTCCACGATGTAATCGGCTTCGGGCACATCGCCTTTGATCAGGCGGTACGCGCCCTTATGCTCGAAAAACAGCACCGGGTCGGGGTGGCGGATGGCCGCTTTGAGCAGCCCTTTCGCGTCATAGGGGTTCGACGGGATAACCACGATCAGCCCCGGCACATGGCCGAACAGCGCTTCAACCGACTGCGAGTGGTAGAACGAGCCGTGGATGCCGCCGCCATAGGGCGCGCGAATGACCATCGGCAGGAACCAGTCGTTATTGGAGCGATAGCGGAACTTGGCCGCCTCGCTCACGATCTGGTCGAAAGCGGGCATGATGAAGTCGGCGAACTGGATTTCGGCCACCGGCAGCATCCCCGCCGCCGCCGCGCCAATCGCCAGCCCGGCGATCAGGGCTTCGGCCAGCGGCGTGTCCAGCACGCGGTCGGTGCCGAATTGCTTGCTAAAGCCGTCGGTCACGCCGAACACGCCGCCGCGCGGCCCCACATCTTCGCCGAAAATAATCACCCGCTCGTCGCGCTCCATCTCCTCGCGCAAGCCGTCGCGGATCGCCTCGATTAATGTTTTGACCGCCATGCGGCAACCTCCTCGTCAGTGGCATATACGTGCTTCAGCAGGTCATCGGCCACGGGGGCGGGCGCTTGCTCGGCGTAATCGGTCGCGTCTTCCACTTCCCCGTCAATGCGCTTACGCAGCAGCGCGTCGGCATCTGCGGTCAGGATACCGTGTTCCAGCAAATAGCCCTGGAAAAAGGCGACGGGTTCGCGCAGGCGGTCGGCCTCTTTACTCTCTTTGCTGCGGTAGGTGCGGTCGTTGTCGTCGGAGGAGTGGGCGGTGATGCGGATGCACTTCATTTCGATCAGCGTCGGCCCTTCGCCGGCGCGGGCGCGGTCACAGGCGGCCTTGACGGCGCGATAGCAGTCCAGCGGGTTGAGGCCGTCCACGGCCAAGCCCACCATGCCGTAGCCCGCCGCCCGCCCGGCCAGATTTTGCCCGCCGACCTGCAATTCGAGCGGCACCGAGATAGCGTAGTGGTTGTTCTCGATAATAAACAGCACCGGCAGCTTATGAATGGCGGCAAAGTTCATCGCCTCGTGCCAGTCGCCCTGCGAGGTGGAGCCTTCGCCGCCAAACACGGCGCACACTTCGCGGTTCTGACGCATCATCTTGTTCGCCAGCCCCACGCCGACCGCGTGCAAAAACTGCGTACCGACGGGGCTGCCGGTGGTAAGCACGCGGCTCTTGGCAAAGCCGTAGTGGCCGGGCATCTGCCGCCCGCCGGAGTTCGGCTCCTCGGCTTTGGCAAACAGCGACAGCATCACCTGGCGCGGGGTCTGGCCCAGCGCGAGCATCAGCCCCAGGTCGCGGTAATAGGGCACATACCAGTCGCTGCCGCGCTCCATGGCGAAGGCGGTGCCGATCTGCGCGGCCTCCTGGCCCTGGCACGAAATCACAAAGGCCGCCTTGCCCTGGCGGTTCAGTTGCCACATCCGTTCGTCGAGTTTGCGTGCCAGTACCATGTGATAATACATATCAAGCAAGGTCTCGGCATTGAGTCCTAGTTCTTCATGCAACGGCGCGGGGGGCGGTGCGTCTTTGACCCCCCCTCTCCGTTTCGCTGTACTGACCATTATCGCCTCCTGAGCGGGATGGATCGTTCGTAAAGCGTAAAGCGTAAAACGTAAAACGTAATTATCTAATGCGTAAACTTCAACCGTTCCGTATTACGTTTTACGTTTTACGTTTTACGCTTTACGTATGACGGCTATCATAGCCCACGCAAACACCGACCCCGGCCTGGGCGCGGGGCTGCGTTGTAGTGTATCACAACCGCGCCGGGCTTGTCAAAATCGCCGCAGGCCCGCCGCCCGGCCACGAATGGGGCACGAATACACGAATGCGGGGCGCGCCCCCGGCACCCCATGCCACCGAAGGGAAAGTCCAACCCAGCCCCCCCGTTGGGTGCTGCCA
>JALYUO010000051.1 GCA_030853735.1 Chloroflexota bacterium | reverse complement strand
GCCCCGATGGGCGCGCCATGAGCGCCGGCAGTGCGCGGGCCGCCGGCCGCTTGGCCGCCGTCGCGCCGGGCAGCTATGCCGGGCGGCAGCCGTTGTTCCAGGTGGTTTATGTGGGGCTGGGCCTGCTGGCGCTGGCGCTGATTATTGGCCTGAACGTTAATGGGGTCAAGGCCGATATGTTCTACAAGCAGGGCTTGAGCTATGACAACCAGCAGGCGTGGCCGGGGTCCATCGGGCCGTACCGCAAGGCGATTGCCATCTCGCCCAACGAAGATTTCTACTACCTGTTCCTGGGTCGCGCCTATATGGAATGGGCGCGCAACGCCCGCTCCTTCGCGCAGGTGCCGGGCAGCAATAACCCGAAGGGCTTGCTGCAAGAAAGCGAAAAGCAGTTGCTGGCCGCCAAAGCCCTCAACCCGCTAAACACCGACCATTATGCCAACATCGGTCGCCTCTACTTGTACTGGGCCGACGCGATCAGTGATCCCAACAGCGGCGTGAAAGACACCCCCCAACGGCAATTGCAGCTGTACGACCAGGGCGTGGCGATGTACGAAGTGGCCCATAATCTTAGCCCCGGCAACGCTGAGGTGTGGAACGAACTGGCGCTGGCCTACGCCAAAGCCGGTCGCCCCACCGATGCTATCGCCGCCATCCATGGCTCGCAGGTAATGGACGACCGTTATGCGCGCACGCCTTACGTGGCGGGCGAGATCGAACGCAGTTACGCGCAGAGCCTCGAACAGCAGGCCACGACCCAAGCGATTTCGGCCACGACCGTGCTCTCCGCGACCCAGCAGGCAACTGCCGCCGCGCACGACTATGCCCTGGCCGCCCAACTTGACCCGACCTTGCTCCAAGACAGCAGCTTTGATACGCGGCTGGACTTTTTGCAGAAATATAAGCTGCTGCCGGTGCTGGCAGCCGGCTATCAGAAGACCATAGATGCCGCGCTGGCGGCCAAAGCCAAAGACCCGGCCAGCCCCGACGAAGCGGTGGAGGCGCGGGCCACGCTGGGTTACATCCAACAACGGCTGGGCCAGTCCGCCGAGGCGATCAAGAACTTTGAGCGCGCTGTGTACTTGCAATGCGACAACTTCGATAACCTCAAAGCCTTGGGGATGCTTTATCAGGCCGGCGGCCAAGACGACAAGGCGCTGAATATTTTCCTGGGCGCGCAAGCCGTTGCCACCTGCAACCCCGCCGCGCCTTATGTGCAGACCTGTGTCGCGCTGCGGGACAGCACCGCCAAAGGCACCTGTACGGCGCTCACTGGGCGCACGGATATGAGCAAGACGCTGGCCGATCTGAACAGCACCGTCACGGCGTTGAAGACGAAACTTGGCCGGTGATCTCGGCGACCTTCTCAAGTACACCGCCATGCTGCTGGCGGCGGTGGCGATTGTGCTGTTCGTCACGCCGCTGGTGCGGAGCGCCGCCACGCACTTTGGCGTGACCGACACGCCCAGCGCGCGCAAAATCCACGCTAATCCCGTGCCCTTGCTGGGCGGCGCGGCCATCTGGCTGGGCTTCGTGGGAGCCCTGCTGGTCTACGATCTCGGCTTTGTCCAGCAGTTCGGCAGCCTGGTCGCCGGGGCCACGGTCGCCTCGCTGGTCGGGTTGTGGGACGACCGCTGGGGCATGAAGCCGCTCTCTAAGCTGTTCGGCCAGTTTGTGGCCGCGACGCTGATGGTCGCCTTCGGCACCAGCGTACATTTTCTGCATAACGAGCCCCTCGACATGGCGGTGACGATCCTGTGGGTGATCGGTATCACCAATGCGCTGAATCTGATGGACAACATGGACGGCTTGGCCGGGGGAGTCGCGGGCTGGGCCGCCTTTTTCTTCTTCCTGCTGGGCCTGCTGAGCGGCCAACGGCTGCTGGCTCCCCTGGCGCTGGCGCTGGCCGGGGCGTGCCTGGGCTTTCTCTACTACAACTTTAAGCCGGGTCACATCTTTATGGGCGACACCGGCAGCTTGTTCCTCGGCTTCATGCTGGCGGCGGTGGGCATCCGGCTGCGCTTCCCGCCGTTGCTCTACGACCCAATTACTGGTGTGCCGAGCAGCCACGAGGCGGCTACCTGGCTGATTCCGTTGCTGGTGCTGGGCCTGCCGATCTTCGACACGGCGCTGGTGACACTCTCGCGGCTGCGGCGTGGCGTGCCGATTACCCGTGGTGGGCGTGATCACACGTCGCACCGCCTGGTCGCGCTGGGGGCCACGCGCCATGAGGCGGTGCTGATCCTCTACATCGTCTGTGCCTTGCTGGGCATTGCGGCGATGGCGGTGATGAACCTGCCGGTGCCCGCCGCCTGGGGCTTGGGTATGGGCGTGCTGCTCCTCGCCCTTGCCGCCGCGTGGCGGCTCGAACGGGTGCCGTTGGTGGATACCAACCCGGTGGCGTGAAGCACACTACGTCTTGCTGAATGGATAGGTGATATGATGCCGGAAGCAGCAGGGATAGGTGCCGGACAGGGGAAAAGCCTGCCGGTATTGACGCAGCCGGGTCTATTGCTGCGGATTGAAGGGGCCGCGCTACTGGCCGGCGCACTGTAGGCCTATGGGACGCAAGGCGGCAATTGGTGGCTGTTCGCCCTCTTACTGCTGGCCCCTGACCTCGCCATGCTGGGCTATCTAGCCGGGGCGAGGATCGGAGCCGCCGGCTACAACCTCGCCCATAATTACGTGCCCCCACTGCTGTTAGCCGCTTATGGCCTGGGGGCCGGCCAGCCGTTCGCCCTGCAACTCGCCGCTATTTGGCTGGCCCACATCGGCATGGACCGGCTGCTAGGCTATGGGCTGAAATACCCGACGGTGTTCCAAGACACGCATTTGCAGCGCGTGTAGCGCGCAAGGCCGGCAGCGTGGGCAGTAGATGGGACACGAGTACGGCGCACGCCGGGTGCGGCTACACCTGCTCCATCCGCTGCCGGCTCACCACTGCCTCAGCCACTAATCTGAATCGTTACTCACGTTGCCCGCAATCCGCAATCCGCCTTACGCCCCGCCCCAGGCCACCACCGGGTTCCGCAGCGTGCCGATGCCCTCGACGGTCACTTCCACCACGTCACCGGGGTGCAGGAACTGCGGCGGCCGTTGCCACGCGCCCACGCCGCCGGGGGTGCCGGTGCTGATAATGTCGCCCGGCTCCAGCGTCATGCCCTTCGATAGCCACTCGATCAACTCAGCTACACTAAACACCATGTCGGCGGTGTTCGAGTCCTGCTTGAGCGCGCTGTTGACGTGGGCCGTGACGCGCAACGCCTGCGGGTCGGCCACTTCGTCGCGGGTCACGATCCACGGTCCCATCGGGCAGGTGCCGTCGAGGCTCTTGCCGAGGAAGAATTGCCCACCGTGCGCGTTTTGCACATCGCGCGCCGACACGTCGTTGATCACCGTATAGCCAAACACATGATCGAGCGCCTGCGCCGCCTTGATGCCGCGCCCGCCCCGCCCGATGATCACTGCCAGTTCCACTTCCCAGTCCAGCTTTTCCGTGACTGTCGCATCCACTGGGATCGGATCGTGGGGACCGATGACGCTGGTCGGCGCTTTGGTGAAGACGGCGGGACGCTCTGGTGGCTCTTTGCCCTGCTCGGCGGCATGGGCGCGGTAGTTCAGCCCGATGCACATGACGTTTTTGCGCGGGCGCGGAATCGGCGCGGCCAAGCGCAGCGCGTCGAGCCGGGGTGCGCCGGCCAACGCCTCGTCGCCGATCCGGTCCAGCCGTTGACGGATGCGAATGAGCGCATCTTCGCCCAGCGCAATCAGATCCAGCATCTCGGTCGGCAACGGCTCGCTGGGCACACTGATCCAGCGTTGCACATCCACCACCTGCTCGCCGTGAACCACGCCGATCCGCAGTTCATTCGCCTCGTGATAGGTTACTAATCGCATTGCAATGCTCCTGGGCTAAGTAGGAGGCCGACCCAGCGCCGGCCCCATGTGACCTATTCAGCAGGATACGCGCCGCCACGGGCGCAGCAAGCAGCGCCGCTACATCCTATCCACCTTGCCACTGGCGCGGCAAGCAGCGCCGCTACAGTCGTCGTTCCCCGTCATTATTCCGCATTCCGCATTCCGCATTGGTCACAGGCCGCCGATTTCGCGCAACTGGGCGGGTCGGCCGATCACGATCAACAGGTCGCCCGCTTGCAGGGGGCGCTCGGCGGCGGGGCCACTCACATCGGCGACCACTTCACCGTCGGCATGGGTCACGGCCAGCAGGTTGCAGATGCCGGCGCAGCGGGTGCGCGCTTGGCCGAACGTCAGCCCGACAAAGGCCGAGTCGGCGGCCACCGGCAGTGCTTCCAGGTGTAGATCGGGATGGTGCCCCTGGCTGTCGGTCGCCCCGCCCAGCACCATGTCCACAAAGTCTACCGCCGGCGAGCGCACCGCCAGCAATGCCATGTGCCGCCCGCCGATGCTGTGGGGCGACAGCACGCGCGTGGCCCCCACCCGGCGCAGCTTGGCCTCCGAGTCGGCATCGTTAGCCCGTGCCACGATGGGCAAGGCCGGGGCCAGTACGCGCGCCGACAACGTGATATACAGGTTGTCAGCATCGCTATCTACGGCAGTGATCAGAGCGCGAGCGTGATTGATGCCCGCAGCGTACAGCCCCTCGTCTTTGGCGGCATCCGCCTGCAACGCCAGCCAGCCGTCGCTCTGCGCCAGGGCCACGCGCGCCGCCTCGCGGTCCAGGATCACAAACGGCACGCCCTGGTGCTGCAACTGGCGCGCCACCTCGCGGCCCACCCGCCCATAACCGCACACGATCACATGATCCCGCAGCGCATTGATCATCCGTCGAGTCCTCCGCCGCAACAACTCGCCGCTCAGGCGGCCTTCGAGCATATACTGCAAGCCACTGGACAGAGTGTATAGCACGCCGCCCGCCCCGGCCAACATCAGAAAGATAGTGAACGCCTGGGCCGGCCGGCTCATCGGATGCACTTCGCCGAACCCGACCGTGGTCAGCGTGATCACCGTCATATAGAATGCGTCGAAGGCATCCCAGCCTTCCAGCAGCACATAGCCCGCCGTGCCGAACGCGATCACGCCCAGCGCCAGCAAAGCCACGCGCATCCCCTGCCGCAACAATGGATCCGTCTCTTTGCTCATCCGCCGCCCTCTACAGCCAAATCTCCGTGGCTCCCGCACCTGTCGCGGGCTAGTATAGCATATCGGCGCACGCCTGTTTGCTCCGCAGGCGGCGCTTGGGTATAATAAAGATTGCGATCCGTTTTATGACCGACAGGAGATACCCGATGGCGCAATCCGACCCAACCGCTGCCACCCCGGCCAACCCGTTCCTGGCCCGTCTGCAACAGCCCGGCATCATCGTCGCCGATGGGGCGATGGGCACCATGCTCTACAGCAAAGGCGTGCCGGCCAGCGCCTGCTTCGACGAATGCAACCTGTCGCACGCCAAGCTGGTGCTCGATATCCACCAAGCGTATATGGAAGCCGGGGCCGAGATCATTGAGACAAACACCTATGGCGCGAACCGCCTCAAACTGGGCGCTTACGACCTGGGCGACCGCGTGCGCGACATCAACTTCCGGGGGGCCAAGCTGGCCGGCAACGCCCGCGAAATCGTGGGCCTGCCGGTGCTGATCGCCGGTTCAGTGGGGCCACTGGGCCGCCCGTTGGCCCCGGTCGGGCGCATCGGCGCGGCAGAGGCGCATGGCCTGTTTTGTGAGCAGATCGAGGGACTGCTGCAAGGCGGCGTGGACCTGCTGATGCTCGAAACGTTCAAGGATCTGCGCGAGATGTTGATCGCCCTGCGCGCCGCCCGCGAGTCGTGCGATCTGCCCGTGGTCGCGCAGATGAGCTTCGAGGAAGAAGGCCGCACCCTGGCCGGCGACACGCCCGCCGATGTAGTGCGCGCGCTGGAAGCGGCGGGTGCGGATATGATCGGAGCCAACTGCTCGACCGGGCCGGTGCGGATGGCGCGCGTGCTGGCCGAGATGGCGGCGGTGGCGGCCCGGCCTCTCAGCGCGCAACCAAACGCCGGCTGGCCCGAAGTAGTGGCCGGGCGCATCGTCTATGTGTCGGGGCCGGCCTACATGGGCGAACAGGCGCGCCACATGGCGGGGTTGGGCGCACGGTTGCTAGGTGGCTGTTGCGGCACCACGCCGGAGCATATCCGCGAACTGGCCCGCCAAGTGCGCGCCGCAGCCCTGCCCACCGGCTCCCAGGCGCAAGCCGCCGCCGTGGCCGAGCGCGCCGAGCCAACCCCGGCCGCCCCCTATAGCCCGGCCAACAGCGACAGCGGCGGCCCACTCGCGCCGGTGGTCTCTGTAGTGGGCACGGACGCCGGCGCAAGCCACTCAGTGCGCGAGACGGCCCTTCCCGGCAGTTTCGCCTGGAAGCTGGGCCGCGAGTTTGTCACCACGGTGGAGCTGGAGCCGCCGCGCGGCATCAACCCTGCCAAGCTGTTGGCGGGGGCCGAAATGCTCCGTGCGCGTGGCATCAGCGCGGTGGACATCACCGACAGCGCACGGGGCCGCGCCTCCATGAGCGTGATGGCCGTCAGCAACATGGTCCGCCGGCAGGTCGGGTCTGAGGTGATCATCCACTTTTGCACCCGCGACCGCTCGCTGCTGGGCCTGCAAGCCGAATTGCTGGGCGCGCACGCCATGGGCCAGCGCATCATCCTGGCCCTCACCGGCGACCCGCCCAATCCGGTCGAAAAGATTGGCTCATCGGGTGTGTTTGACATTGACAGCATCGGCCTGATCAAGCTGCTCAAAAAGATGAACGCCGGCCTGGATGTGAGCGGCAACACCATCGGTGGGCGCACCGAGTTCCTGATCGGCTGCGCGTTCAACCCCAACGCGCGCGACCTGGACCTGGAGATCGAGCGGCTGACCGGCAAGATGGAAGCCGGAGCCGACTTTGTGATGACTCAGCCGTTCTTTGATGTGGAATGGCTGGACCGCACGCTGGATCTGGTGCGCGGCTTTGATCTGCCGATCCTGATGGGCATCTTGCCGCTGCAAAGCGGTCGCCACGCCGAGTTTTTGCATAATGAGGTGCCGGGCATCACGATTCCTGACTGGGCCCGCCAACGGATGCACGCGGCGGGAGCGAACGGTCGCCAGGAGGGGATCGCGATGGCCCAGGAGTTGGTGCAATACGCCTATAGTCGGGTGGCGGGTGCCTATCTGATGCCCAGCTTTGGCCGCTACGAGGTCTGCGCGCAGGTGCTAGAAGTGGTGCCCGAAGTGCAGGCGGCGCTGGCCGGGGCAGGGGGCGGGGAGCGACTGGGCGACTAAACTCGCCGCTACCGCTACGAAGCCCGCCTGCGCGGGCTGACGGTGGGTGGTGAGGGTGTTGAAGATGCGGCAACAATCTGCAGCCCGTTCTTTAGCCTCATCTTCGTGATCCTTCGTGTCCTTCGTGGATCAATCATTCTTGCGCGGTGGGGGCGGGAACTCCACATTCCGATAGATAGCGGCCAGGGGCAGATCGGTGTCTAGCGCGGCCAGGCGCAGCGTCTCATCCAGACTGGTGAAGGCGGTGACGAACCAACCGTTGCCCTGGCGCTGGAAATGCTCCACTCGTAGCTGATCTTGCGCCACTAGCACGTAGTCGGTCAGCGACGGCAACCGCCAGTAGTGCGCGAATTTCAACCCCCGGTCATATTTTTCGGTGGATGGCGACAGCACCTCAACGATCACAGTGGGGTTGAGCAGCGTATCTTGCTGATCGTCGGCGAACTCGCGCGGTCCACATACAACGCTCACATCGGGATAGGTATATAGCCCGGTCGCCGCGACTCGCACGCGCATATCATTTATATAGACACGACAGGGTCGCTCTTCCAACTCATTACCGAGCTGCCGGGCGATGTTAAAGGCGATAACATTATGCCTTTCACTGGCTCCACTCATGGCGAAGATTGCACCGTCCAGGTACTCGCTCTTATATTCCGCCGCGCGTTCCAGGGCAAGATATTCTTCCGGCGTGTAGTAGGGCTGCGGCTGGGCGCTCATGCGTGGCTCCTTCTATTCCGAGCGGTGTGTCTGGTGGCTGACTACTTACGTGCCGCTGGCGGGGAGAATTCGACATTCCCATAAATGAGGCGCAAGGGCAGGTTGCTCTCAATGGCCGCCAAGTGCAAGGTCTCATCCAGGGCGGTGAAGGCGGTCAGCAACCAACTGTCGCCTTGGCGCTGGAAATGCTCCACGCGCGCCTCATCCTGCGCCACCAACACGTAATCGGTCAGCGATGGGAGC
>JALYUO010000036.1 GCA_030853735.1 Chloroflexota bacterium | reverse complement strand
CTGGGGCAGAGCCCGGACCCGGTGCTCCAGCGGACGCTGGCGGTGCCCGGCACGATGCCCGGCTTGGGCGTGAATTTCGCGGGCCAGGCGACAGGGAACTTTACGCCGTCGGATTCCACTGGCGCGGTGGGGCCGGCGCACTATGTGCAAACGGTCAATGCCCAGCTCCAGGTGTTCAATAAGACGGGGGCGTCCCTGGCGGGCCCGACCCCGATCAACGCGTTGTTCCAGGCGCTCGGGGACAACTGCGCCACCCACAATGATGGCGACGCGATCCTGCTGTATGATCGGTGGGCCGACCGCTGGGTGATCAGCCAGTTTACGGTCGGGCTGCCCGCGCTACAGTGTGTGGCCGTGTCGCGGACCCCCGACCCGACCGGCGCATATGCGATCTACAGTTTTCAACTCAGTGCGGTTAACAGTGGCGATTACCCGAAGCTGGGTGTGTGGCCGGACGGCTATTATCTGACCACGAACATGGCCGCCGCCTCGATCCCGTTCGTGCTGGAGCGCAGCGCCATGCTGGGGGGCGGCCCCGCCCGGATGCAAACAGGGCCCGGCGACACCCACTATAAGCTCCCGCCCGTGCTGGAAGGCGCCCTGCCCCCCCCGGCCGGGGCCCCGGCGCCGTTCGCCACGACGGGGGCCGTCTTGACGATCAGCCAGTGGCACGTCGACTGGGCCAATGCGGCCAACTCCACTTGGACCCCCGGAATCCCGATCCTCGGGGCGGCGGGCTACACCGTCGTGTGTCCGGGCAATCCCTCGTGTGTGCCGCAACCGGGCACCAGCCAGCGCTTAGACCTGCAGGGCGGGTGGTTGCTGCCGTCAGTGGTCTACCGCGCCTATGGCGACCATGACACGCTGCTGGTGCTGCAAAGCGTGGACGGAGGCGGGGGGGTGGCCGGGCTGCGCTGGACCGACGTGCGCGATTCGACCACGAGCACGCCCCGGATCGGGGACCAGGGCACCTTCGCGCCCGCCGACGGGATGTCCCGCTGGATGGGCAGCGCGGCGGTCGATCGTAGTGGCAATATCGCGCTGAGCTACAGTGTCTCCAGCAGCACGGTGTTTCCCGGGTTGCGCTATGCCGGCCGCCTGGCCGGCGATCCGGCCGGCCAATTAGCGCAAGGCGAAGCCGAGATCTGGGCGGGGACGATCATCCAGTCCAATGGCTCCCGGTGGGGCGACTACAGCGGGATGACCGTGGACCCCAGCGACGATTGCACGTTCTGGTTTACCGGCCAGTATAGCGGCAATGGCGACCTGTTTGGCTGGCGCACCCGCATCGCGAGTTTCCGCTTTCCCAGCTGTGGCGCGCCCCCGGCCGCCGGCGCGTGGGATCAGACAGTCTATACTGACCCGAATCTGACCACGCCCTGTTATACCGGCTGGGACCCGTCCGGTCCCTTGCGCCATCAGTACGGCAACGAACCGGCGGCCGCCGGCTGCCCCGCCACGCTCTATAGCGGCCGATGGACGCGCACGCTCCAGCTGCCGGCCGGCCCGCTGGTGTTCCTGCTCGACCATGACGATGGCGCGCGATTCTATCTCAATAACACGCTCCTGATCGACCAATGGGCCTCCTCCGGGAGTGCGACCCTGCTTATCCCCAGCACCCCCGGCCCGGCCAACCTGCGGGTGGAACTCCAGCAACAATACGGGGGATCGCACCTGATCCTGGACTGGCAAACCGCCACCCCGACGGCCACCGCCACCAACACCCCGACGCGCACCCCGACGGCCACCGCCACCAACACCCCGACGCCCACGCTGACGGCCACCGCCACCAACATCCCGCCGCCCACGCTGACGGCACCGTCCGGCTCGCCGACCACGCCCTCGCCCACCCCGACCGCCTGTACGCTGAGCTTCAGTGATGTCCACCCGGCCGACTACTTTGCGGTGCCGGTAACCGCGTTGGCCTGCGCGGGTGTCCTGAGCGGCTATAGTGACGGCACCTTCCGGCCGTTCAGGGACACCACGCGCGGCCAGATGACCAAAATCGTGACCCTGGCCTTTAGCCTCGCGCTGGTGGCGACCCCGGTCGCCGACAGTCGCACCTTCACGGATGTCATGCCCGACAACGTCTTCTACAGCTTAATCGAGACGGCGGCCGCGCGGGGGATCGTCAGCGGTTACACCTGTGGGGGCAGCAACCCCCGGACCGGCACCCCGGAACCCTGCGACAGCGCCCGCCGGCCCTACTTCCGCCCCGCGAACAATGTCACGCGGGGCCAGTTGGCCAAGATCGTGGTGATCGGGGCCGGCTGGATGGTCCAGACCCCGCCGACCTCCCCCTTCGGGGATGTCGATCCGGGTAACGTGTTTTATTCCTCTATCGCGACGGCGGTCTGCCACGGGGTGGTGAGCGGCTATAGCGACGGCACCTTCCGCCCGAACAACAACGCCTTTCGCGGTCAGATCGCCAAGATCGTCTACCTGGCCGTCACTCAAGCGACTGCGTGCGCGCCGTAGGGGGTCGGGGCTGTACGGGGGCCGCTGGACAGAAAACACGGTCCAGCGGCCCCCGCATGGTGCCCATGGGTAATCGTGTCGGATCACAGAACGGAGGCGGATACCAATGCGACACAATCCTATGGGAGGTGACTTTCGCGCTATTGTCCCGCCTGACACGTTTGCTCATTTCACCCCTTCTTGGGAACCCAACTCGCCACGACCGATATTCGCAAAGCCCAGAAGGCGCTGGGCCACAAGAGCATTGAGACGACCGCTCGCCATTGTGTGTTAGACGACTTAGAGGCCGGGCTATCCGATGCCTTATATTAGAAAGGGCATATCCACGCCTGTCGCCTGAGCCGGAAATTAGCCGCTATTCGTGCCTAGAAATGGGTTTATAGGGGCGATAATTACGCAAGGGCGCGAAAGTCGCCCTGTGCGGTCCAAAGGGGCGATCTACGAGACTCGGGCTTCCAGCATCAGTAGGACAAAAAACAACGTTAAGAAACTACACTACTACAAATAGGGCTATTTTAGCTTTGTATAGCAATAGTATGGCTTGATGTGGCGGTAGGGGCGAACTACTGATAAGTCTCATTATCAGAAGCTCTGGCCGTCTGAGCTTCTGATAACACGCAAATTAGCCGATCATAACACCGCGAAAATGGATCTGATAACAAGATCACAGGCACACAACAGGGGTACTTGCTCGGCGCATCCCACTGATACTACGGTGTATCGTTTGTTAGCGGTGTTTTTTGTCCCACTGATGCTGGAAGCCCAGACTCTATCCAGACACACTTGCAATGTCGTGTAGCGGCAAAACGGCAGCCACAGGGCGAATTTCGCGCCATTGCATAATTACCCCTATGCAGCCCTCACCATTTGTGCAATAGACATTATCGGGAATAATGGTATAATGCGTCTATGCTAACCTACTCCACTCTCCAAGCGCGACCCCAGGAGTTTCTCGCCGCCACGAGCCTGACCGCCCCGGAGTTTGCCGACTTGTTGCCCGCCTTCCAGACGGCCTATGATCGCGCCTATCCACCCCATCTCACCCGCACGGGGCAGCCCCGCCAGCGCCAGCCCGGCGGCGGGTGCAAAGGTGGCTTGCCCACCGCTGCGGACAAACTCCTCTTCATTCTCATCTATCACAAGACCAATCCCCTCCAAACCATGCTCGGCTTACCGTTCCACCTCAGCCAATCGCAGACCCATTACTGGATTCATCAGTTACTGCCCCTCTTGCAACAGACCTTACAGACCCTCGGCCACGCCCCCGAACGCGTCGCCAGCCAGTTGGCCGCGAGTCCCCTGGTCGCCGCGAGCGCCCCCGTCTTGGCGATTGACGGCACCGAACGCCGCCGCCAGCGCCCGCACGATCCCACCCAGCAACGGGCCCACTACAGTGGCAAAAAGAAGACCCATACCGATAAGAACATTCTGCTCGTCCACGAACACAGCCGTAAGGTGGTCTATCTCGGGCCCACGCTGCCGGGCACCATCCACGATAAAAAGGCGGCCGACGACGCAGCGATTCGCTACCCGGCCCAGACGATCCTGGACCAAGATAGCGGGTTTCAAGGGTACGCCCCCGCTGGCGTGCTCACGCAGCAGCCCAAAAAAAGCCGCGCGGCGGCGCGTTGAGTGTGGCCGACCAAGTAATGAACGGCCTGTTGTCCAGTATGCGCGTGGTCGTCGAAAATGGCATCGCCGGGATTAAGCGGTGTCGGATTGTGAAGGACATTTTGCGGCTGACGACCCCCGGCAGTTCGGATCAGGTACTGGAAATTGCCTGTGGCCTGCACAATTTTCGGACCCAGTGGCGGCATCCGCTCCCAGAGTGCGACCTACGGACTCTGCTCACTTTGGCTTAATGCCGATAATGTCTAATAATTAGCATATATAAGAGGGAAGCAGGGTGAACGGACCAATGGCAGAACGCAAATGTCGGCAGTGCAAGCAGATGTACCACCCGCGCACGCGGGAACAGGCGTAAACCCAACATTACTGATTTTAACCGCAATGTAACACGTCTGTAGTAGCTGATAATCTCGCCTAAGTGCGGGAGAAAGTTCCCAGAATGCAGCGTGGGGGTACTTCTCCGGTGCTGCTGAGTACACCTCCTGCCTACCGAACGCACAACCTGGCCCAGAAAAGGGGGGAAACACCCGAAGTGCCAACGCGAAAGAGCAAGTAGGAACTTTATCAGGGACTTCCACAAGAGGATTGTGAACACAGACGTGATACTACTACACTTAGGTTACTTTGCCCCTCATTACACAAATGTTCGGTTTACCCCTTGGAGGAATGACGAAGATGGAAAACGAGATTAGCGATGTCCGCGTTCTGCTTGACGCTTTGCGGGTAGAGATCAGGCGAGGAAGCTACACGCACATAGACTATGGATCACTGGACGAGTACAGGGCTCACGGATGGGGTGGCGCAGGCGTGATCGTGACGAAAGAACCACCGCCGCGCGAAGCGTCCTCCGACTGGAGAAGCGTCTACTATGCGGTGACACCGCACGCCAACGAGGTCGGTTGGCTGTTCCGGGGTCTCTGGGCCGCTTTCCGGCCACTGCTCGACCACATGAGCAAACAGCCATTCTTCGAGAGACTGGCCACCGTAATACCGAAGTACCAGGAATCTCGCAAGGGCAAGCCGGAAAATGCAGGCGAGTTGCTCACCATTGTTCTCAACGAAGCTTATAATATCCTCGACGACATCCAGAAGGGCACCTTTGATACACTAGCACTGGTGTTCCACCCATAATTGGCCCCGAATGAGCAAACGTGTTATGAGGGCAATGGCGCGAAACTCACCCTGTGCGGTCCAAAGAGGCGATCTAGGCCCGTGAGCAGGATACGAACAGAAACGTACGCCAGCAACTACAGCCCATCGAAACTAGCAAGATTCACGGCCAAAACTGGTGTTTCCTGCGATAACGATAAATTCGCGGCCCGTCCAGGCGATTAATTTGGGCTTGGATCAGGTCCTGGAGGTCGGGATTGCTGTGATAACGGTCATTATCACAGGATTACCTGGCCTATCTACTACACTAGCCAAATACGCCCAGCCAACAGCTTTTATAAAACTGCGCTTACTTTAGGGCTCTTCTATTATATGTAGTTGCTGGCGTACGTTTCGGTTCCGATCCTACTCACGGGCCATCTACGAGACTCTATCCAGACACACTTTTGATCTCCTGTGGTGTCGAAATCGGGGCCACAGGGTGAGTTTCGCGCCATTGCCACTTTTGCCCACGTCGTGTTCTTACCCCAGTATAAAAATACAGTATCTTATCAATAAAGCAGGGTAGCCAAATGTGGGGGTGGCCTATGCCCGGTAATTCGGCTATACTGGGCGGGTGACTACGAGTGAGCAATGGGCGGCCCTGAACGCCTTCGACATGAACGGCATTACCGATGAGGTGGCGCGCCAGGGCTTCCGCCTGCTCCTCAATCTGGTCGAGGATCAAGCCCAGGAACTCCGCGCCGTGCGGGATGAAAACCAGCGCCTGCGCGATGAGATCGCCCGCCTCAAGGGCACCCCGCGCCGGCCCCCGCTGCCGCCGCCACCCAGCGCGCCGCCGCCCACCCTGTCCTCCGAGGCCGAGCGCCACACCCCCCAGCCCCATACCAAAGCGCCCAAGCGCGACCGCATCGTCGTGGATCGCCAGGAACTGCTGCGCGTGGACCCCGCCACCCTGCCCCCCGATGCCGTCTTCAAGGGCTATGAGGAGGTCGTCGTGCAGGACCTCGTCTGCCACACCGACAATATCTGCTTCCGCAAAGAAGTCTTCTATTCTCCACGGGAACAGCGTTCCATTCGCGCGCCGTTGCCACCGGGGTATGCCGGCGAGTTTGGACCGGGGCTGAAAGCGTTGAGCCTGGTGCTGTATTACGGCGGGCTAATGAGTGAACCCAAAATCGCCGAGTTCCTGAGCAACGTGGGCATCATCATCGCGCAAGGGCAAGTCGCCACGCTGCTGATTCACGGGCAGGAGGGCTTCCACGCCGAAAAGGATGCCGTGTATGCGGCGGGCTTACGCAGTAGTCCCTGGCACGGCACGGATGACACCGCGACGACGGTCGATGGGGAGCTACAGCACTGCCATATCGTGAGCAACCCGCTCTACACGCTCTACCAGACCCACCCGGCCAAGGATCGCCTGACGATCGTGGATGTGTTGTGCAATGGCGCGCCCCGCCAGTTTCTGCTCAATGACGCGGCGCTGGAGTATCTGGCGCAGTTGGGCGGCTCGCGCAAACTGCGGGCGCGGCTGGGGAGCTTACCACGCGACGCGGTGCTGGGGGAAGCGGTGGTGGACGAATGGTTGGCAGAGCAGGAGCCGCCGCTCGGTCCCCAGCAAGGGCGCTGGGTCAAAGACCGTCTGGCGATCGCGGCCTACCGGGCCCAGGACGACTGGCCGGTGGTGGAGTTGCTGCTGAGTGACGCCGCACGGCAATCGGGCGGGGTGACGGCGGAACACGCCCTGTGCTGGGTGCATGAGGGGCGGCATTACAAGAAGCTGGTGCCGCTGCTGGCCGCGCATCAGGAACTGCTGACGGGGTTTCTGGGCGAGTTCTGGGCGTACTACCGGGAATTGCGGGCCTACCAGGAAGCGCCGACGGCGGCGGAGCAGGCGTGCCTGGCCGGGGAGTTTGACCGGCTGTTCAGTCGCGTGACGGGCTACGGGGCGTTGGATGAACGCATCGCCAAGACACGAGCGAAGAAGGCCGCATTATTAGCGGTACTGACGCACCCGGAAGTGCCATTGCACAATAACGACTGCGAATTAGGGGCGCGGGGGCGAGTCCGCAAACGGGATGTGAGTTTTGGGCCGCGCACGGCGGCGGGGGTGGCGGCGGGGGACACGTTCCAGAGCCTGGTCGCCACGACGACGAAGCTGGGGGTGAGTTTCTACGAGTATGTGCAGGACCGGGTGCGGGGAACGCGCGTGATCCCACCGCTGGCCGAGGTGCTGGAGATCCGGGCGCAGGACCGCGATTTAGGGGCTTCCTGGCGCACCCCCGAAAACCCCGTCCTGCTTTATTGACAAGATACTTAAATGGCGCTGTTGCGGGCGGAAATCATCGACTGACTGAGCGGCAACGGGGTGATATGGTAGGCACCATGTCCAAATACAACGGCTTTACCGATCTGGACCAGCGATCCAGCCAACAGTACGAGCCGGACGGGTGCCGGCACGGCCTCATAGGTAGCGTTACCGACGAACCCGCCCCAATTCATATGCTGGCCTGTCGCGGCGGAGGTACGCGACCAATCTACCCATTGGGTGTGGCACGTTCGTAGACGTACCGCTTGTGCTTGCTCGATGACCTCCTTGAACGGGATGTTCCATGCAGCCGTACCGAAATATGTGGCTAATGCCGATAACCGGCGCAGCGCCGATCGCACCAGTATGTGGCATTCGGGCAGCGGCGCAAAACGGCCTTCATGTTTGATACGCATAGGCGTGCGGAAGTGAAGGGTCAACGTTGACGGTAGGGTGGTAGCTGCGGCTGCAAGGTCCGCGCCGGTAATGGTTAAGACCTGATTCTGCAAAACTCCGTCCTTTAGCAGGGGTAAGCTGCGCCCGTTTAGCGGGTCATAGGTAACGACACTGGTCAGCGCTGCGCGACCTCGATCTAAGCCAAGCCCCGCCTCGCCCAATGTGGTAAACGCATGGATCAACTGCGGTAGGTACTCAGACGCGTGCCCGGCCAGCAGTAACTGAAATGGTAAACAATCGCCTACTTGATACGCCGTTTTTGCTTCCAATGGTGGCTGTATGGCGTAGGGACGTGGCGAGTCGCGGAGACCCCGTAGATCGGAGCGGCCTTCTTCCGCATCGGGCGCGAACACTGCCCGGTACGGGCACAAATCGGCCCGTGGACAGCGCCCGCCCGCCACACAAACGGAGTTGCACAGAGCACTCTTTAAGGCCCGGCCCAGGCCACCATGTAATAGCGATCCCTTCCAGCGCGGTAAGGTCATTGCCTCCTCGGCCTGCAACACCAGGCGGAGCGTG
Organism: Chloroflexota bacterium; assembly: GCA_030853735.1. Classification (GTDB taxonomy): domain Bacteria; phylum Chloroflexota; class Chloroflexia; order QHBQ01; family JAICKM01; genus JAICKM01. Next base: position 20,458 of record JALYUO010000036.1, on the reverse strand, counting down.
ATGAGTGTGAGCGGCAGGTGCGGCAACGACTCGCCTTCCGGCTCCGGGAGCATATTTGACATTACTCAGTTCCCTCTGGCGGGGAATTGAACCGTTTAGGGCGCGCCTGATCGCGCACCGTTTGGAGCGCCAGGAGATCGGCGATCTCAAACTGCTGCGGTACCGTGTCGAGAACCGCACGCAACAGCAGAATCGCTGGGAAGTGCCCGCTGCGGCCATGCAACTCAGCGAGTAAGATCGTGGCGGCCGGCGCGTAACCCGGCAGGTTCACCAGTACCCCGCCGCTTTGCCAGGCGGCCGACGACACACCGGCGCGATCTACCAACGCGGCGACTTGCGCGGGCAACGGTTGTTGAGGGTCCAGTTGGACTGGTACATCCAGCACCTGAATATGCGCCGTTCCGGTCAAGGCCGCAATGTGAGCCCGCTGGCGCGCCGTTAGCGGATGGGCAAAATTCACCACGATTAGGTCGGGTGTATTATCAGTTGTCATCATTACCCTGCCAGTGTCTGGCGAACCCGGCCAACGAGTTCGGCTTTGTCAGGTTCGCTAAGGATTTCTGCTATGGCAAAACGTGGACATGGCAGCGGTCCTAATCGAAGCGGCCGTAGCCACTGGTGGTTTTGGCACCAATGCCTAGCGTGCGTAAGCCTTCATGTAGCCACGTTTCGGCGGTTTGCAGCAGCGCTGCATCTGAGGGATGGCGAGGCGCAACCGCAAACAGGAAGGGACAATCAGCGGCCACGGTCAGGAAAATGATCGGTATAGGCGACTCGTAATCGGCGGGTGATTGCGCGCCGTGAGTATCGTAATACTGCGGGTGATGCGGGTTCATAATGTCCGCTTCTAGCTTTAAGGGGTCGGTAGGAATGGCATCGAAAAAGATCACATTGCCACTACCCTCACGCGCGCCGAATACATACAACAGATCCTTGATCTCCGCGCCTTCCAATACCCGCTTTTTGTGGGCGGCGTTGCCCTTGTAGTCGCTACCCTGCTGAATAATATTCAGGATCTCGCTGGGATCAATTCCGACGTTTGCGCTACCCAGCTGATCCGCTACCGCGAAGGTCGCCCAAGCGCGGGCCAATCCTTTAAGCGCGCTACCAGGGATGATCGGGAAGCCGTAGACGTGGTGCAGGCGCAGACCGATTTCGCGGGTGCCTTTCGCGCCGAGACCGACGACGCAGCGAGATGTAGTCTGCGCGGTAAAAGCGACCGCGCTATGGGATTTGAGCATGGTACGCCAGCGTTGTTCATAGTCTGTTACCAGCGGGTTCTGCATAAGGTTGATCAAAATGCTGGTGACTTGTTGCAACTCTTTCTCAGTCGGTGTGAGATCCCACTTCTCCGCCGACTCGTCGCGCTCAATGTACCGGTTCAAATACAAGCCGAGGTTGGTGATCGCCGGCCGTTCAGCCTGTGGCGCTAAGATTCTTCGAACACTTTCCGATAGCGGGTATATCATGCTTGTACTCCCTGTGGCGGGGTAGCATCTGGTGTCGTTATTGTTGCTTCGGTGATCGTGGTGTCCACATCCAAGCTAATTTCGTCGCCGAACTCGGCTTCTACGAACTTTTTGAGCCATGTAGCGTAGGCGATGGTTTCTGCAGTGGCGCGCCGATAAAAGCTGGTATCTTCGGTTATGATTTTCCGCAGGAGATGCCCGCCTTGTGCGCCGGGCGAAAGCCGGTTTAGAACCCAGGTTGAAATATCATTGAATAGCAGGCGATGGCTGTCGGTAGGCTTGTTCTTGCTCTTAGCAAGTAGAAAGGCTAGTGTCTGGCCTAGTCCATCGGTCATGATCATTGCCACCATATCGCGCGCACGGGCACCGTAGACGCTGCGTACCGGCCTACTGCGCGTTTTTACGGCTTGCACCGCCTCCCAAGCGCTTTGGGCGCGTTCCATCTCAATCGTGCGGGGCATGGGCTTGCTCCTTCTCGGCTGGGGTGGTGACGTTGGGAGTGGTGGCGTTGGGGGTGGCAACAGCGCCCCAGCGCAGGTAGACGCTGCCCCGGCCCACGGTTTCGTCACCACCCAGGCGGATGCGGTTCAATCCCAACTGCGTCAAGGTGTCCAGCACATCTTTAGCCGCTATGTTTAGCGGAGCACCGGTGCGCTGATTGTTGCTGCCGTTGATGCTCCGCGTGGCGGTGGCATACAGGGGCGCGTAGAGTACGGTTTCACTGGGCAAGCTTTCCTCTACCCAGAGCGCACCGCCGATAACGGTCTTCGTAGCTGCGTCTAGCCGCACGCGCGTCGCTAATTCGGTGGACAGGCGCACAAAGTCGCGGAAAACGGTGTCGTGCAAAATCACCAGTTGCTGGGGGAGCGCTTTACTCCAGGCGGTGTACTCCGGCGTTGACGGGAAGGCGAGTTGGGCGATTTCTTGTGCCAGAGCCGTCACTAAATCTTCGGTTTTATCGGTACGCTGAACAGATCGGGCCGTGAAGTCGTACTCTTCCAGGAGAATCGATCCACTGGTTCCAACCTTCAAGTGGCTGGTTGGGGCGACCAGGGCTTGTTTTTCGTTGACCGTGGGGGGGGGTGTAGGAGCGACAGCCCCGGATGGTTGGGGCGCAGTGGCGGCTGCATGGGCAGGCGCTGGTTGGGGAGCAGGCACTGCCGCGCCCTGTGCCGGGGGTTGCCGGACCTGAGACGCAGCCTGCGCTGCTGAACTCGGAAGCTGCTGCCAGATAGGGTCTAATTGTAGACCAACCATTGTTGCGTCACGGACGAAACGGCGCAGGATGAGGGGACTGGTGGCCCAGGCGAACACCCCGGCCAACGAGCGCACCGGGAACAGCAGCAGCCGGGCATCGCCGGGCGAGATGGCCCCACCGAACGCGCCGGTGTCCTCCGCTTGACCGAAAATGCTCAGGAAGGTGGCGTGATCTAGCTTCGCTTCGGCTTCGGCACGCAGGCGACCTTTGAGGCTGCTGGCTTGCACCATCGGATAATCAGTGATGCGCTCCCGCTGGATCGGTAGATCAATGCCCCCGATGCCGCGGCCACTGCCGGCGTGCAACGGAGTCTCAACATAGATATAGAGCATCTGGGCTTGTTCAAACATTGCCGTCCTCCCACCGCCCGGCCAGCACTTGGCCGAACCCAATCTGCCAATCCGCCCCGCTACATAGGCTATTGCCCTGTTTCAACGTGAGCGGTTTATCGGTCTTGAAGTAATACACACTCCCGGCCGGCACAAACCGGCGCGCCGGTTTGTGGATGATGCCTTGACCGCGTCCCCGGCGGCTGCTAGCGGCTAGATCAATCCCGCCCAGCGCCACCATGCGGCCAATGGCGGCGGCTTGCAACGTTAGCGACGATGTATCCCCGGTGAAAAATCTCTGCCAATCACCGGCTGTCGGCTGCCAGCCATTATCAAAGTAGGTCGGCGTTGCCAAATAGAGGCAGAACGCGCCCTTCAGTTGCGGCCCAGCAAGCGGGGGCGTAGCCGTAGCAGCTAGCGTTGTGTAATGGGCCACGCGGTTTTCACCGCCCAGTGACAGTGCCCCGCCCTGCCCCCAAGTTACCCCATTGCCGTCCAGTCCCTCGGCGCTTACCATCAGTCCGGTATCGAACTGGGGGCGGGCAAACTCCACTTCGTATAACAGCGACTCTTGCGCGGCGCGCAGTTGGTTATTCAGCCCGACTCCCACACGGGACTCACGCGCAAACAGGTCGTTGCTATGGAGTAAATCCGTGGGTTGCGGCACACTAGCGTTGGTCAAGTAGGCCAGCAGCGCCTGCTCGGAAATCCAATAGTCGCTGGGCTGCTCGGCATCGTCGCTATCAGTGGTAGGCCACCGTAACTGGTTTGCATTCGTGTGACCACGCACCGGGCTGATCACGATCGGATCGAGGGAGCGAAGCCGCAGGCGTTGCCATGGGCAAGCGGCATTCGGCCCTTGCTGTTCCTGGCGCACCAGATCCGCCGGCAGTGGGTAATAGCGCGTCACTTGGCTGCCGTTGTAGGTAGCGACAAATGGCCCCCGCAGCGCCAAGTTACCATATGACCCCTGACCATTGGGACCAATCTGGTGCCGAATGGCAGCGGCGGTGGGGCGGTCGTGGATATAGTCGTCGAATGAACAGGTGGTGCGCGCGATATAGGCGCTACGCAATGCGCCCTGAATGACGCTGGGCGGTGGCGGGAACAGCGTGCGCGCCCGGTGGTCGCTGCCGGCATCGAACGATTTGCCGTCGCGGAACAGCCAGACATCACTAGCGGTCAGGAACAGGTTTAGGGTCATTCCAGGCTCCCCCTCGTCAGGAAAGCGGCTACCAGCAGCCAGTCGGCCAGTCGGAGGCTCGCGGTGGCGGTGAGATCCGGCAGACCGGTGAGTGGCTCTGGACAGGTCTGGCGTTCACGTAATACGGCATCGCTCAACTCGGTCGCCATCTCTGCTAGCTGGTCGGCCAGTACACGCGCCACTTCCCCACGCAGCCAAGTTTTACGTGCGTTCTTCGGCTCGGCCTGTAGACGTATATCCTGATCCTGGTACTGCCAACCTACGCGCCGGCAAAACGCCTGGGCTTGCTCTGCTGGTTTAGCTTCCCAAAACGTCAACAACCGGCCAAGATCAATTTGGCGCAGTAAGAGCAGGCGCAGTTCAGCGGCTAACATGGCTTGCGGAATGCTGTCAGCGAAAGCGGGCGCTTCGCGGGTAAAAAAGTAAGCGAAGCGGGTGGATAATGCACCGCTATCCATGAGCAGGCGCGCGGCTTCTACAGCATCGAGGCCGGTCGGCTGGTGGGGGGCGGGGTGGCGCACGCCAACTTGTAGCGGCGCGCCGGAACGTTTGAGGGTATGCACGCAAATGGCGTTGCGTCCATACACATCTTTGGCCTCCCCTTCTGCGGCGCGGGCCGTCGCTAAGGCGCGGTCGAGTGTCGTCAGGTGGTGCGCGATGGCGATGCCGGCGCTGGCCGTCGGTGCGCCCGCCAGGGAACGCGATTGCAAGTAGCCCTGTAGAGCGGCGCTATACCCGCGCTGTAATGCTTCGGCGACCGCCAGCGCATCGGCCAACGGTAGTAAGGCCAGTACATCATCACCCCCGGCGTAGATCAGCTTGCCGGGATGATCCTGTTCCACAATGCGGAGAACGTCGCTGGTGGCGAACTCAGCCAGTTTCTCGCTCAACGCGCCGTGGTCGGGGGGGTCGGTCAGCGTACCCAACAGCGCCCCCATGCGGTCGCCGTCCATTGCCAGCACAGCAAAATAGGGTGACGGCGGCGGGATTTGCCGGTTGTCGCTGTTAGTATAAGCGTAGATCGCCTGTAAAGCGGCACGCGCCTGCTTTAATTCGTCGTGGATGTCCTTACCGTCCGCCACTCCCCCGCCGCTGTGGCTGTCACGCACATATAAGCCATAGTCGTCGTAGATACGATTCGCGGTTAGGGTTTCCAGGTAGAACAGATCACCATCATAACGCAACACTACCCCAGCAGCTTCCTGGTCTTTCGCCCTCTGTGCAAGAGCGTGCAGATAAGGGGCAGGTTGCCGCTGACCCGATAGCTTACGGATACGGTAGCCGCGCGTATCCTGGATCTCGGTTAAGGCATTCTCGTACTTTTTGAGCAGATCCGTCAGTTCTCCCGTTGCATCATCCGCTAAAGCGCGGAGCAGCGCGGCTTTATACGTAGCGACGGCGATACTGCTGGTGGACGGCACATCCAACCGTAACGAATCTGCTACTAGGGGCGCAAAGCGCTTCATGCAGGCCAGCGCCGACAAGCGCTCCCGCCCGTGAGGGCGCAAGACGATGAAAGATGCGTCGTCGTTGCCGCGCAACTGCTCCGCCAATTGGGTCCAGAAGGCCCGTAATGGGCCGTATTCGCCGCCGGTCTGCTGACCCGGCCCTAGCGCCGACAGCCCACTGAAAATGGAGCATTTGTAGCCGGGTTGCTCACTGGGTGCAAAGTCGCGTAGGTTTTTGCGGGCCGCCAATGCCCGTTGCACAGCTTGGAGCCGCGTACTATAGATGCCCGGCAGCGCATTGTCCGGCAACACCGCCCAGTAGATTTCCAAGTACTTATCTACCTGATCCTGCCACCCGGCATCCCACTCGCCGACCTTGCCGACCCACCCTTGCATCTTCTTATGCACTTCGCCGGCGATGCGTTGCCATTCCTCTCGGATGGCCGTTGTTATCGCGTCTGCCCGATCTTTGGCAACGCTACCGCTGTCGTACTCCGCGATCAGGCGGTTAGGCAGCGGTGCGCTAGAGTCCCGCCGCTTGGGATACAGCACATGGGCATCGCCACCTGCCGCCGCATAGGCATGGTGCATCAGGTGCGCCAGTAAGCGACTGCCCACAAACAGATCCTGCGTGCGCCGCGCCGCGCTCACATAGTCTTGTACCGGCCCAATGGTGAAAGCCAGCAGGGCTTTGGTGTGGATGGTATCAGCCACAGGCGTTCTCCATCTTAATACGCAACCCGATTTAAGGTTGTGCCGGTGGAAGTTGCAAGAGCAGTTTTTACATCAGAAAGCAGACGGTCGAACACAATTGTTCCAGGTACGGGCAACGATGCTGTTCGACCTGTTCGACCACCGCTGCTGATTGTTAGGTCTTCACCATCAGGTAGTAGCCTTTGGTGCGAGGCTGTTAGGAGTACGCATAACGATCTGTTCTTAAGCCGCGTAAAGTGGAACGTCAAAGGCGATGCAGAGCGATCATGTTTGCTCCCGTTCACTGTCGCTTTCACTTTCCGTTGTATTCCCAGATTAGTAAAATAGAAGGGCAGTGGTAGGCCAAGTACAGCGCGGTGTATTTGCCAGGGCACTGTACCGCTTTGAAGGAAATCGGCAACAACTTTCATATCGGGGCTTAGAGACATTCGAGTCCCTGCAAAGGCCTGCCCAACAGCATCCATCGCTTGTTGCCAAGTACCCCAAGTTTTGTCTAGAACATAGACCTCGAACAAAGCAGGGTGCAGAAGAGTAAAAGGGCTAACTACGCCGGGCAGCGGTGAAAATGACTCGGCTCCTAACGTACTACGTATCTGCGTGAGACCTTGTTCAAGCTTCAACTGTAATGTGGATGGTGAACTCGTGGGATCGAATATCGGTGGTAAGTCCGCAGGCCAACCTTTGGCTAGTTCTACGACATCAAGGCAACCCGCACCACGGCGTGACCGCGATCCTAGTCCGCCCAGCGATACCAACAGCCACAACGAGGTACACACCTGGTGTAAGGCTTCTTCGCCGTTTTTCGCGCCGGGACGCACATCGAAGTGTAGGGTGAACGATGTAGCAGTAGTGTAATATCGGCGCGCTGCTTGGTAATTATCCCTGTCACGAGTGGACTGCTCGTGCATTCCATACAACAGGTAATCTTGTCCGTTGCCTCTTTGATTCGTTTTCTGAATCGTGTCAATACCAGCTTTTATGTCGCTTACCCGCACTACAACAGGAGAAGCGCCACCCGACTCTGCCGCTGCACTCCCGAAAACTTTGGCCTCTTCCTGCCACAGAACCTCGGTGTCTTGGAAGTCGGGGCCAGCCCAGCCGCAGCCGCCGAGCAGGGCGCGCAGCCACCAGCGGAGGGCACCACGCACGGATTGGGCACGCAGTTCGGGTGGCTCTCCGCGCGGATGTGCCCCGCCCATGAACAGCGGGGTAACAACCTGCAAGCGGACGGTGACTCCAGCCATAGATAAAGACTCCTGATAGACGATGAATGGAGAGGACTCTCGACATTATAGATGCTAGAACGGCAGGCTAGAACGGCAGGTGGCGTGTGATTTGGGTTCTTTGAGGATTAATGTGCTTGAGTCGGTGGCACTCAAGGATCGGGCCGGGTGTCAGAAGCCAAACCGAATACGAATGGTAACTTATAAGCTCGCTTGGTGACTCCTCTGCCAGGTGAAACCGCCAAAGCACCTTGAGTGGTCGGGACTCAAGCACACTAATCCTCAAAGAGCCGTAGTTTGTTGGTTGGTAATCTAACAGAGTTCACAGCGTTTGTCAACTGGGCGGCGGCCAGATTTGTTCAAGCTGCGCCTCGGTTGGGGTCAGTTGTATATCAACAGTGCGATTGATCAGCGCCCGAATGTCTTTATCATTGAGAAAATCCAGGAGTTTCTTGCCCCGCTCGTTAATGATGTTGGTGTGTTCGCCGACGCGCCGGATGTAGAATGGGGTAAGCTTGTTGAGCAGGTAGGTACGGAAGAAGGCTTGATCGTAGCGAAACAGCCTCTGGTTTTGTTTGCGGGTTTGCAGCCGGTGCAACAATTCTACGTCCTCCAGGGGCGCGCCTGCACGGTTTAGTTCGTCTAACACTTTGTAAAGTTCTTCGTCCTGATCAATCCGTAGGGGGGGTAGATCGCACCACAAACTATCTTCCCACTCCGGCGTTGTTGACGCGGGGCGCAGCAGCTGAATATTGGTGGGGTAGTTATAGTACAGCCGGCCTACGGTGCCCATCAGCATCGTGGCGGTCAACATCGCGGTGTTGAGCACGTTACTGCCGCCCGTGAGGCTCATCCAGGTGTTGAGGCCCAACGCACCTCGTGGCACACACCAGCGTAGGATGCGTAGTGTAGTGAGAATACTGCTGTTCATATCGAAGAATTGCATCGGCGCGTAGTAAATCTTGAAGTCTGCCATCCGACATCGTGCTGTTTCTTGGAGAATGCACGCGACAGTGACATCAAATGCCGAATCTTCGTCCCTGGCGTGCAGGGTGCCTGTGTCCGTTCCGTAGGCATTATCTACATAGGCTGTAGCCCGTTTACTCCCACTCCGCACTTCGGCAGTGGTGAGTATCACGATCTGGCCGAAGCGGTTGGCGCGGTAAACATAATTCTCGTGTTGGTCTATCCGGTGTTGGTCATCTGTACCGAAGAAGGATTCGGCTCGCCGACGGTCGTCGCCACCGGCTTGCCAACGATCCAACTGGTGCCGCACATAGGCAATCGGGCTGACTGCCGCGCCGGGACTAAGGCCGAGGGGCAAGATGTGGGTAACAGGCATGGTCTAACCTCATTCTTTGGTTAGTGGGCATTCGTGACTCCTGACTCAGCGCTGCCGACAGCAGCGGTAGCTGTGGGCGACGGGCCACCAGCTGGTATCGGGACGAGGATCACTTCAAACGGTGGTAAGCTGCGGATGACGCGGCCATTCTCATCCCGTTGGGCCGGGGTGTATTGCATGGGAGCCTGGCGGCCCATACACGCCAACACGGCTCCGATGGAGGCGATAGCCGTCATCCCCGTGAAGTCCAGGATGACATCCCTTGCGGTTAGACCCGCAGGCAGATCGCCGTAGATTCCTTCGACTTCTTTCGCACATACTGTAGGATCGAACACATCGCTGACATAGCACAAATCCACCTTGATATGCTGTTCCTCTAGATACTTGGCGACCTCCTGGGCGATATTAGCCGTCATCGTACTATGTACTAACCAGCTATGTTGTAGAGTGGCCTGATGCCACCGGATGGCTGCAAGACAGGCTTCTTCATTGCTCACCAGCAGAATCAAGCCGCTGCGCGGATCGGGGTGTTCAATTTTCAGTTCAGCAGGTGGCGGAAGGCGATTTAGGACGTGGGCCAGCACCAAGCTCGCCACAATGAGGACGAGTAGCATGGTAAAGATAATGCCTAGCAGTGCTGGGCTGCCGGTGCCTAGCCAGTTGGTGAATAATTGGAACACGGCATTACCTAGGACGGCAAGTGCCATGCTCCCGACAAGAAACGGAACCAACGCTTGCGGATCGAACAGGTGGGACCAAGCTGCTTGCAAACGATGCTGTTGCCGTGGCGGGGTTTGCTTCATGGGCGGGATCCTCCCAGGACCAACGTCCGCTGGTGGATGCGTAAGCAAGGCTATCAAAGACGGAACGGATAGGTGGAGGCTCGCTGTAAAATGTTATAGCACGCAAGTACGCACTTGTCAAGATGCTCCGCGTAAGCGCGAGTGGATTAGTTGAGTTTTCCGCCTCCTGCGGCCGTGTCGGCAAGAACCTGCGGTATGCCGCCGTCCACCTGGACCTGGAGCGTGTGCGGACTACAGGAGCGGAGGGCAACCCCAGTGCGGTCCGTAGGAACCAGGACGCAGACGGCCTCCGGCGCAGCGGCGGGTACCCAGCGCAAAGGCGTGCGGGCGATCCCGATAGGCAGGCGGGTGACGGGCAGATTCTCTTGCAATTGGCTACGCCCGTTGGGATCGTAGACGTTCACGACATAGGTAGGGAGCTGCGCGGCGGGGCGCCGGTGCCGCCAGACGAGCGCCCCACCGATCAAACATAGCGCGGGGATCAGGAAAGCGGGCCAGGGCAGGGCAGCACTAGGCGGCGGGGCACCGAGGTGGCTGACTGTGGGTAGTGCGCGAGTTGGCGCGGCTGCCGCAGTCAGGCGGGGGGCAGCTGGGCTGATTGCGGGGGCGGCAATCGCCTGCCCGGCGCAGGGCAGCAGCCAGAGATCACTGTTGCCCCAGGTGTCCGGCTCCAGGTCTTCCAGGATCACTTCCAGGTCGCGCAGGTCAGGACCCAGGGCCGCCGACACAGTGGTCGGCGGCAGGGCCAGAATGCGCCCGTGATCGCGGAAGTCGTGGACCCAACGCCGGACGCTGCCACCCGGCAGGTAGGCGTTCAGGGTCAGGCGGTCGTCCACCGCGAAAGGCTGCGTGCCGGCGGCATCCCCCGCCAGCTGCACCGCGCAAGTCGGATCGGGCACAGGGATGCTCACTCGGCGACGCAGGAACACGCCGTGGGGCTGCGGATTGGGGGCGGCGGCAGGGCGGGCCGGAGCCAGCAGCACGGTGCCCGGTGCAAGCGGCGGCGCGGCATAGGCGTGGATCAGCAATACCCAAAGGCTGATCACCAACAAAATACTCACCACGAGCAAGACCAAAATCAAGCAGCCACAGCTTTTCAGCAAGCGCATCATAGAAAAACCTCCTTATGCTTAGGATGGGCGGAGATGGGGGCCGCGCCGCTGCCGGCCCCCGTGCTACTCCCGCGCTATTTAGGTGCTCGCCAGGCGGTCCGCCAGATCCGTCGCCCGGCGCTGGGCCAGCAGCGCGGCCAGGTAGGGGGCCAATAGCTGCGGCGCGAACCCGCCCTGGCCGAGGCTCAGGGTGCCGAAGCCCGGCCAGGGCGACTCGTCGGCCCCTGCCCCATTTGCCACCCGGTCGAGGTAGGCGGCGCGCACGGCCGGCAGTAAAAGGGCGCGGGCGGCAGCGGCCACGCGGGCGCTGAACGCCTCGCTCTCGCGGGGGGTCACGGTGGTGCCGTCGGCGGGCAGGCGGGGATCATCCAGCGCCCAGATTCGATCATAAGGCGCAGCCTGCTCGCGCAGGTTCTCGCCGTCAATGCCGGGGCGGTCGATCCCGTACTGCGCCAGATGGCGCAGTGCCTCCAGCGTCGCGCCATAGCTGACCCACGTCCGCTTGGTCAGCCCATGGAAGGCCACCGGCCCCGCCAGCAGCAACCAGCTGGTCGGGCGCGCCAGCCCTAGCTTACGGGCTTCATCGCGGATAAGATAGCCGAGCAGCAACGACGCGCCGGCTCCCGCCGCTCCGCACCTGCCGGCTACCACCAGCACGAACAGCGGCTCCTGGGCCTGCTCCCGCCGGCTCCAGAGGCGGCCCAATACCCCCTCGCCCTCAGCGTGCAACCCCATGGCCTGCTGCAACGCCCGGCGCACCCACGCCCGCACCCGCTCGATCTTCAGATCCAGATCGATCAGGGTCATCAAGGGCTGGGTGCCGCCGCCGTTGCCGCCCTGCACACCACTGTTCTCGCTGTCGGCCACCCAGAAGCCGCGCAGGAGCCGGTGATAGCGCCGCGCCAGCAGTGGGTACTCTAAGAGGGCATCCCGGCGGTTGCCGGTGTTCAGGTATAGGTGCGACTCGGGCGGCAGCAGGCTGTTCACCGCACGGCCGTCGGGCAGGGTCAGCGCCACGGGCGGGCTAGCCGCGTTATCGAAGGTGTAGCCGGCGGGCACATTGCCGTCTAGGGCGCACAAGCCCACGGTGCGCCGGACAGCGTTGCTGCCGAAGCCGCCCGCGCCAAACAGCGCCACGTTGGGCTGCAGCGGCAAGACCGGTGCGGTCGCCTGCGGCAGCGGCGCGGCCGGCTCCTGGTGTAAGGTGAGCTGGATCGTATCCTGGTCCATCGAAAATCCTCCTATTACTAGCGGCTATATAGCCAAGTGGCCGCGTGCCCTACACGCCGGCACGCGGCACCAGATCCGCCGGCCGATCGGCGTACCCGTTCACCGGCGCGGCGGACGGCTCCGGATCCAGCGACAGTGCCGGTGCGAGTGGCCCCGCTCCCGCCGGTCGATCCACCGGCGCGGCGGGCGGCTCCGGATCCAGCAACTCCTCCAGCAGATGGGTGTTCTGGCGTGCCTCATAGTCGGCCTGTGCGGCGGCCGCCCGGCGCACCGCGACGAGGTCCAGCGGATCCAGCTGCTCCACGAGGGCCAGAAACCCGATCTGACCCGGCAGTCCGCCAGGGGCGCTGGTGGTGCCACCGTGCGCCACGCGGGCCTGGAACAGGAGCCGGCCGTCCGGGGTCAGCTGTACCAGGGTGTGCTGCCCCTGGGGCCGCCCTACGCGGGCGAAGCTGCGGCGGAGGCACCCTGCGGTCAGCACCGCCTGACCCAGCAGTAGCAGCGGGTTCGCCCCATCCGGCAGGGCATCCACCTGCCGCTGTAGCTCCAGCGCACCGGCCAGCGTCAGGCTCTCCACCTGGGCGGCGGCGGCCGCCGCCGCGCCGGCGCGCAGGTCCACTAACAAGGTAGACAGGTCGGGCGGCGGCGTAAAAATGCGGTTTAACCCCGCAGCGGTGCCGGGGTCGCGGGCGGCCAACCGGACCGCCAGCCGGGCGTGGTCAAGCGCCAAGTCGGGCACGAGGTCGCGCCCCACGGCCAGGGTCTGGCCGGCGGCGGTCAACTCCTCCGCCAACACCAGCTGGGCGGTGGCCGCCAAGTCATGCCAAGCCCGCAAATTGCTACCCGCTTCGTCCAGGTGGGCCATACAGGTCGCCAACACTCCCCGCGCGGCCTCGCCGCTTTCCAACAACAAGGCGCGGCGCTCCCGATCATTCCACAGCCCCACCGCCTTCACCGCATCGAAGGCGATGCCCACCAATGCCCGCAGCAGCCCTTTGCGCCCGGCCATGAGCGCCTCCTGCTGGGTACGCAGAATGCCGCAGATGCGCTCATAGTCCACGCGGGCGCGCTTCTGATCGGCGGTCAGTGCAGCTGCCTCTGCGGCCAGAGTCGCGCGCAGCGTCGCCAGCCGCTCGGTCAGGGGGGCGGGGCCGCTGCCCGTCAGGTACTCGGCCCCGCGCTGGGTGAAGGTGCCCAACACCGCGGCGGCATTCACCGCCAACAGGCTTTCCCAGCCCCGCGCCGGCTCCGGCAGGGTGAACAGCGCCGCCGGCAGATTCGCCGGGTTGCCGCCCAAGCGGATCTGGGTGGCGGCGAACGGGGTGCCGTCACCGGTCTGGCGCAACCGCTCCGGCAGGCGGTGTGTGGTCAGGCCCAACTCAGCGCAAAGGTCGGCCGGCCGCTCGCTACCGGTACTCATCGCATCGTGCATTCTCGCGCTCCTTTCACTTCTACGTCCCATTAATCCTGTGGCGGGCGGCCCAGCGCTGCCCACAACTGGGCCGCAGTGATCTGGGCCGCAGCCAGCTTACGCTCCACTCGGCAGATCATGCTGCGCGAAAAATCGCGCCGCCCGATGATGATTGTGGTGCCGGCGAAGGCCACAATCGTTTCGCCGCCTTTGCTGCGCGGCCGACCACCCAGTTGCGCCAAGGCGCGCACCAGATCCCGGCGTGCTGTAACGCCTCCGTGCATGGTACTGCCTCCTTTCCCTTGTTTTGCATATAGGGCACAGGAGGCAGTATCATGAGCTATGAAATTGGCGAAAGCAGTGAGCGGATTAGAAGCCGTTGCCGACGAGGACGAAGGGTGCCCAGTAATAAGGATTGGGGTATTGGGCACGTAGCGCTTGTAGCGCCCGCCGATAGGCGACGTGGAGGCTGTCGCCGTTGTCCCAGTAGAAATAGAACTGCTCGGCCATCAGCACGGCCGCCGCATCATCCACCGGCCAAAGGGTCGCCATGACCGCTTCCGCACCGGCATAGGTTAGCGCCCAGACCAGTCCTTGCAGTTCATCCCCGGCCTCCAGGGTCGCGAAGCCGCTTTCGCAACTACTTAGATAGATGAGACGCAAGCCGGCAAAGTGTAAGCTAGGGTCGCTGATCAGGGCGGCCAATGTCAGGCGGTCGTTGTGGAACAGGATGGCCGATTGTAAATAATCGTTGAAATCAAAGGTGGAGTGGGTCGCCAAATGGATGCGCGCGACTTTGTCCGCGTTCTCACGCAGCCGGGCAAGCGTCATCGCCGCACCGGCATAGGGCTGCTTTTGCGCCGTGAGATCCCAATTTTCTGCTAAGGCCACCGCTTCGATGGCCGCACCGGGTAGATCGTCGCCCGGCGGCCCCATGATGAGACGCCCGGCGGGGGCTGGAATCTCGCTCCGGCGGCGGACCAGCGTGGGGGCCAGGGCGGCGTTCGGCAGGTAGACGAGGGGATAGCGTTCGATCAACGGTGTGCCGTCAGGTAGCAACCCGGCATGCAGTGGGAAGAGGTGCAGGGCGTTGCTGGGCACCAGTACCAGTGCGGTCGGGTCAAGTGCGGCCAGCCGGTCGGCCCACGGGGCCAGATAGGTCGCCCCGAGGCGGGCGGGTAGTTCCTCAAACACATTCAGGCCGCGATCTACTAATGCCCGCAGCCCCGTGCTATCCAGCGGAGCCGCCGATGCGTCACGCGCCGATTCCGGGCGGCTGGGTCCGGCACCCTTGATTCGCGCGGCGATCAAACCGGCGAAGAGTAGATCAATTGCGGTGTCTTTTGCGCCGGCGGGGGGGGTGACGACTTCCGCCAGGATAGGCAGTGGCTGATCGGGCGTGACCTGCCAGAGCGGCAGCAAGAACACCACATAGCGGTCGCCGCCTAGCAGATAATAGTCCACCAGGAGTGGGCGCACGCCGGCAGCATCCGTCTTGGTCAGTTGGCATAAGGCGCTTGCCAGATGGGACGGATCGGGGATATCGGCGTGCAGCAGGGCTACACTCTCGTCGCTGACGGCGATCAACCGGCGGCGGGCGGCGTGTTCGGCCCGTGCGGTCTGCGCCAGTTCCGCGCGTAAAGCTGCCTGCGCGGTGGCCCGGCTTTCCGGGCTGCCGGTGCCGGCGGCTGGGAGCGTGCCCTGGTCGTACCCGCCTAATTCCTCCGCCAGTTCCAGGAGCTTCGCTGCGGTCGCTTGCCATTCCTTGTGAACCGCTGCGGCTGCTGGACTCCGCTGGGGGGGCTGGGCTCCCTGTAGCAGTTCCAGCAAGCTGCGCCCTTTGGCCTGCGCGGCCAAGTGCCAGGCTTCGGTGTGCCAATGGGCGGCATCGCCGGTAGCGGCGCGTTCAAGACAGAGATCGATCAGATCGCGGTAGATCCCGCCGGATTCGGCGGCAAAGGTGCGCCGATCTTCGCGCCGGCGCAGGAGGGCGCGCGCCGCTTCGAGATCCGTGCGCGCTTGGCACAAGCGATCATACGCACCAGCGAGATCGCCCGCCCGACGCAGCAATACGCCCCAGCCGCGCAAGGCCCGCGTTCGCGCCCCTTCCAGGTTGTCGGCATCGAGTGCGACGGTGCGTTGATAGCAGGCCAGCGCTTCAGCGACGCGGTGGGTGTCGCGCAGCAGGTGGGCGAGGTTCAACAGCACTTGGGCCAAATCCGGCCCGTAGACCGCCGGGGCGGTGGGCAGCAACGCTTCGCGGATGGCGGCGGCTTCGCGTAAGGCCGCCTCGGCGGCCGTAACGCCGCCCTGCTCCAGCAGCAGGGCGGCGAGGTTGTTGAGCGCGCCGGCGAGTGCGCCGCGATAGCGGTCGGGTTCACCGGCAACGAGAGCGCGGTAACGTTGAATGGCCTCTTCATGTGCGGCCCGCGCCTCGTCCTGATCGTCGGCGCTCAAGACGACCCCGAGATTGTTCAGCAAGAACGCTAATTGGGGTTCATGGGCGGACGGATGTTGCGCGGCCAGTTCGCGGCAGAGGGCGACGGCCGCACGACAGGCCGCGACCGCGTCTCCCTTGCGGTGGAGGGCACTATAGGGTCCGACGAGATTGGTCAGCACTGTTTTGAGGCCCGCTTTGTAGGTATCAGGCTGGGCTTTACCCAGCGCACGATAGAGTTCAAGCGCCGCTTCGAGCGCGCGTACCGCATCCTCCAGTTGATGCCCTTTCGCCAGTACCACGCCATGATTCGTCAGCGTTGCCGCCAGGCGGGGTTGATAGCGGGCGGGATCGGCGTTGGCGGCGGCGCGCAGGCGGTCCACTGCTTCCTGCAGCGCGGCATCCGCCGCCGCGTAGCGACGGAGCGTGTAATAGACTCCGCCGAGACTGTTCAAAGCGGCGGCGAGGTGGGCGGAGGCTGGGCTGTCGGTGTCAGCGGCGGGCACGAGGTCGCGGGCCAGCCCCACGGCCTGCTCGTAAACTACGACGGCTTCGGCGGGGCGCTGTAGGGTGGTCAACACATGGCCCAGGTTGGTTAAGGCATTGGCCCATAAGAGCCGGTATTCCAGCCCGCCACGGGTGACCAGCGCGCCGTAGACCGTTGCGGCGGCCCGGCAATCGCCTTCGGCTGCGGCGGTATGCCCTGCTTGGTGTAAACCGCTGCCGCGCACCGCCCGGTAAAACGCGGCTCCAGTGGGCCAACCGCTGGTTTCACACAACAGCGCGGCTTGGCTACAGGCGTTACAGCCCAATTCCAGCGCCTGGGCCTGCTCGTTCAGTGCGTATTGATCATAGGTTTCGACCAAGCCGGCTAATGAATCAAGCCAGAGCAGGGGAATGAGGCCGGCTTCGGCAGGGCGCGCCGCTGCCCAGAGCGCCGCTTCTACCGTGCGCGTGAGGCGGTAGACCGCTTCCGTGTCCAGCGCTGTAAACGCCCGCAACAGGGCGCGGAGATCCGGCGGATCAGCGGGGGCGGCAGCCAAGACGGCAGCAAAGAGCGAATCGCTGCGGTGGACGAGATAGGTTTGCAAGTGGGCAACCCAGGCCGGGAGCGGGGCGCTGGGTGCGGCGAGGTACTGGGTGCGCGCCATGTGGCAGAGCAGTTCGTCAAGTTCCCGCGCCGCAGGTTCGCTGGCTGGGCGCAAGCGGTTTGCCCAGTTGCCGAGCCGGGTGAGGGCCGGCCAACCCTGGAGGATCGGGGTGGCGGCGAGGTGGGCGAGGACTTCGGCACTATCGTCAATGGCGAGGAGATCGCCCAACGCGGCATCGAGGGGCGACGCGACCCGCCGCTGGGCCAGGCGGTTGTGGGCGGTACGTGCCTGTTGTGCCAAGAACGGGACATCCTCTTCCTCGGCAATAGTGGCAAGGCTGTCCAGCGCGGTGCGGACATTGGGGTGGAAGGCATCAGGCCGCTCGGCCAGTACGCGGTCGAACGCAGCCTCGTCGGGGGCTTTGAGCAGGCGCTCAAACACGCTGTTCTGCCAAGCGCGCTGGGCCGCCTCATTCATGCGCGGCGGCCCCGGTTGCGTGCCAAAAGCCAGCAGGATCCGCATCCAACTCGGCAGTTCATTGCGGCGTAGGGGATCGGGTAGTCCCGTCACCGTTTGCCCGGTCTCGCGGCGCAATGCGGTCACGCGGGCGGTGAGGGCTTCAACGAGCGGTTCGAGGTGGCTGATGCCGCTGACGGCCAGGGCGGCGGCCAGGCTGGTAGCCAAGCGCAGGGTCTCATCGGTGAACTCGGCTAGATGTTCGCGCAAGAAGGCATCGCGGTCATCCGTGTGGTCAAGGGCATCCAGCAGTTGCGCGGTGGTGTGCCACTCCGGCGGCAACTGCTCCTGGGTAAGCGGCCGGCCGTCGCCCTGGAGGATCGTTTCCAGCATTCCAATGGGCATCCGCTGGAGGTCGCGGTCGGACAACAGCAGGCGCGCCGCCTGAAAATGGCGGCGGGCGGCGTGCCACGCTGCGGTATCGCCGCCGAATTGGGCGCGCATCATCCAGGCCATGACCAGGGCAGCGTGGGCCAGACCCCGTTTGCGGGCGTGGTCGCCGGCCAGCAATTCCAGGAAACGTCCGATCTGATCGGCCACTGCCGGGGTGGTGCTGGGGTCAGCTATGGGACCGATCTGCTCCATCAGCAAATCGCTGTCCATGCCGTGCGGGAAAGCGGTGGTCACTTCCGCTTGGGCCTGGTCCTCGCGCCAGTTTTCTTGCACGGCGCGGCGGGCCAGCGCCAACAGTGAAGGGCTGCTGCTCATGATGACCTCCAACGGGGCGAGGGATCCGGCGATCCTGGAGCTACGAGTTGTGTATCAGCGCATTTGTTGGCCGAGAACTTTACGCTTCTGGTTATACCACGCGGATAATGTATTAGCCCCCGACTCTTGGGGAGCTTGGCGAAAGCAAGCCAGCACACCGTCCCAGGCACGCGGCACGGTCGCCGGTAGGGGCTGGTCGGTGCAAGCGCTGCCCCATGCGGCCGGGCCGTCGGCCGCGCCACCCAGGCAGCCGCTGATCCGATCCCAGCCGTGCCCGGCCTCTTTCAGGAGAAACAAGACGAGCCACTTCACGCCGTCCGTGGGACCGAGCAGGCGGATGACCTCTTCGTAGGCCGCACGGCCGAATGCCGAAGTCTCCGGCGACGGGCCGCGATCGGGCAGTTGCAGCGCCGGCTGGAGATCCTCCGCATCGGCGGCCGGCAGGGGATCCAGTGGGAGGTCACGGTGCCCCATATGCAGGACTTCCTCCACGACAGACGGCTTGACGGCGGCGGCGGCAGCGATTTCAGTAATCGTCGGTGCGTGATCGAGGGTCTGGCTGAGGGCACGGGCGCTGTCGAGGATGCGACCGAAATAGCGCGTGGCGTCGCTGGACAACTGGTGCCAGCGGGCGCAGGCATCGCGCATGGCCGACCAGACCCAGGTGTAGGAGTAGGACCAGAGGCGGGTTTCGCGCTCGTGGGATCCTTGGTCGAGACGATAGTGGGGGACGGCCTTAGCGCGGAAGGCGTAGCAGCCGTCCTGCTGTAGATCTGTTGCTGGGAGTTCGGGGCAGCGGAAGGCGCAGGCGACGCGCTGGATACAGGGATGGTGGGTGACCTCAAGATCGTCGAGCGCCAGGATGTCGCCGGTCTGGGCACGGGCGATCAGCAAGCGTTCGGCCAAAAAGGTCAGGCGGGCCAGGGCTTCAGCGCAGGGGCGATAGGTGCGTTGCATGGGCGGGGTTCTCCCATCGGCACCGGCGGGGAGTCGCCGGGCACCGCACTAGGGGGTCAGAATCACAAACTCGTAGGGCGGTAGCGCGTCGGTGGAGTCGCGGTCAGCGGAGTCGGGCAGTTCGGCGGCGAGGTCGGCTGGGAGGATCACCTGCCCGGCCGCACTCGCGGCGGCCCACACGAGGTGGTCGCCCTGGTAGATTTCGAGCCGGAAGTCGGGAATGGGTTGGCGGCCCCGCCCGTGCAGACGGAGCGTGGGCGCGCCGGTGGCGGTATCCCAGGCCACGTTGATGACCCGGTTGGGGCCGATCAGTTCGAGGGCTTCGCCCGCTGCTAGGGCTTGGAGGTGAGGTTGCCAGGCGGTTTCCTGGGCCGCCGGCGCGCCGGCGGTATCGTCAGCGCCGTGCGCGCCGCGCGCCACGCCGCCGCTGGGCGTGAGCCAGCCTTGCCTTTGGCTGCCGTGCAGCAGATCGATCAGCGGCGCAAGGGCTGATTGCGGGCGTTCGCCGCTGTGATTGCCGCCGAGCAAGCGCGCCCAGGCGGGGCGGGGATCGAGGACGGCGCGCACAGCGCGGAACTGAGCGGCGCAGAGCGGGCAGCCGGCAAGGTGCCGGTCGAAGGCGGCATCGTCTGCGCCCTGGCTGCGGGTGGTGAAGCGGTCGGGCGTGGGGCAATAGAGGCGACGGCGCAGGCGTAGGCGGTCGCCGAGCGTGGTACGGAGCGCGGTGCGGCAGTCGGCGCAGTCGCGCAGGTGGGCGCGGGCGGCGGCGGGCAGATCCAGCCGGGGCAGATCCAGCGTCTCCAGGGGCTGCGTGAGTTGGCGCAAGGGTACATCGTCAGCCAGAGCCGCGTGGGCGGGCTGCTGTGGGCAAGTACCTGGGGCAGTGTTCATCGTTTTACCTCCTCCCGATTGACACTTGATTATAGATCAAGCGTAAGATGATTGTCAAACAGCACATCCTGATCGGTATAGGGCGAACCCCGGCGGGTTATGAGCGGGTTATGAGCGGTGCTGCGTGGTGGAGTGCGGCACGCTCATGACGGATGGGGCCCACTTGTACCTCATGACGGGGCAGCCGGCGCCCTATAGCTCTAGTAGCCGGGTCGTACCGGTGGGAAAGGAGCCAATGATGTTGCTGGGATGGTGGCGGGGACGGCGGGGGCGGCGGGGGTCCGCTCCAGCGGAGGTGGTGGTTGACCGCAACGG